>SFNC01000105.1 GCA_004554255.1 Bacteroidales bacterium | reverse complement strand
TGTCTGTGGTAAAGGGCAGGGGGCGGTGCATTACGCTTGACCATGTGTGGCCGTGGTTGTCCGAGACAGTGATGGTCAGGTCGGTGTCCGCGTCAGGGCATTGAACCTTAAAGAAGTGGGGATATAAGGCTGTTTTTATCCACGGAGCCTTCTTAATAGGTTTGTTGTACAGTTTAACGGTAGCCGCCTCCAGGTGCAGAGGGTCGTAAGCCAGCACATGCTGTGTGGGGAGACTCTCGCCCTTTTCGGTGGTGACGGAAATTGTCCATTCCGGGTTGTAGTTCCATACGTTTATCAGCACCTGATTGTCCAGGTTTGCGGGGTATGCCTGGCAGAAGCGGTGGAAAGACTCCATCACTTCCTTGTCCTTGACCTCCGGGATGTCGGCCTCGGTAAAGGACACATTGTTAAGGTCGTACGCGCGGAACTGCAGGTGGTCGCCGGCAAAGAACGGGCGGTATACATCGGAAAGTTCTGTGCCGTTTACATCCCATACCGAGAAGCCGGCGGGTGTGCCGTCGGGCGCCACGAGGCATCCCGGTGTCAGCATTCCGGAGTACCACCAGTCGGAGCATACAGCGGCAACGTTGTGCTCGTGCACGTTATGTCCGTCGGTAACGGAGTGCGAGGGCATCACATTATAGTTTTTGTGGGTGTGACCGGTTACAAAGTGAACGTTGCGGTCGCCTAAAATGTGAAGCAGAACATCCGTGTTGCGTATGGATTTGCGGAATTTGTCAAGGCCGTCCACCGCAAAAACGGGGGCATGCGAGGCGATGACCACCGGTGTGGCCGGGTCCACGAACTTCAGGTCCTGACGCAGCCATTCCAGCTGTTCGGGGACAAGGTTCACAGAGTATTTGCGGCTGACAGAGCCGTCATATTCCGAGCAGTCTATGTCATCCAGAATCACATAGTGCACCTTGCCGATATTGAAGGAATAGAAGTTGGGGGCCACGATTTTGCGGAAAGGAGTCTTTGCCGAGGGGTTATCGGTGCCGCGCATGTCGTTGTCGTGGTTGCCGATAGTGTGGTAAATGGTGATTCCGTTTACGTTACGGTTCATTTCCTTTACGTAATCGTCAAGTTTCAGGCGGCGTTTGTACCAGTGCTTGTCCCAAGTCATGTCGCCGAGCGTGACGGCATACACCGGAGTGTCGGGAAAACTGTCCTTCCATGCCGAGAAGTCGGCCATTACCTCGCGGAACTGTTGCAGGTCCTTTCGCATGCGAGCCAGGTGCATATCACCGAGGAATGCGACCTTGTATCGGGTCTGGTTCGGAGCGGGGAGCACGGTAAAGTCCAGCTGCTCATCCACCGAGTCGGGCATCTGTGTGTATCTGTGAATCTGCGGGAAAACGCCGTCGGTGACGGGCTTATACCCGGCCGGCACGGTGTACCACAGATATCCGAGTCGCTTGGGCGAGTCCATGTGGTAAACGCCTTTGGCATCGGTCAGGACAATAGTGTCTCCGTCGGTAACCGGGACGCCGGCAACCGGCTTGCCGTCGGGGGTGGCGACGGTGCCGTGTACAGAGTAAGCACCGGCAGACAGCCATGAGAGTGCTAAAACTGCCGGAATAACAATTTGTCTTATCATTTTTCTACTTTATAAATAGCAGAAGTAACACCCGGCATAGAAAGTGTGGCTGTGCCGTTTTTGACTTTTGCCGAGGGTTTGCCAACCCCGAGCAGGAGATTCAGTTTGCCCAGAACGGGAACCTGAGCCTGAACCTTACGGCCGGCGGGGTTGAGGGCGATAACGTAGGTGTCGCCATTGTCTGTGGTGCGGCAGTATACCATGGGATAGGGGAGCTCGGGGTCGCTTATCAGCTGCCAGTCGCCGGCATTGCTGAGGCCGGGTTCGGTGTGGCGCAGGGCGATGAGCTGACGTACATAGTTCAGTGTGGAATTCGGGTCCTTGTCCTGAGCCTCTACGGTGAGTTTGCCGCCATCGGTAAACGTGGGCAGGTACAGCTTTTCGGGTGCGGCAGTAGAGAAACCCACCGACGGGGTATTGTCCCACTGCATGGGGGTGCGTGCGCCCGAACGCTCCTCGCGTGAGCCTTCCACGCTGGGCAGTCCGCGCACATTGCGCATGCTTATCTCGTCGCCATAGTGGATGAACGGGACACCGGGCATGGTGAGCAGGAAGGTCATGAAGACCTTGTGCTGGTCAGGGGTGTCTCGGCTTTCCGAGTTCACGCGGTTAACGTCGTGGTTGGAGCTGAAGAAGGAGATATAACCGTAAGGACGTGATGCCTGATATTTTTCGTTATATTCCTTCACGAAGTTCTTGATAATACCTTTTCCGGCTTTTGCAAAGTAAGCGTTGTCGCCCACTCGTTTGCTGTTTCCGGCACCGGTCATAAGGTCGCGATAGCCCTTGAACTCATGCACGAGGGGGAAGTCCATGTCGAAACCGGCAGGAATGGCAATCTGCGGTTTGCCCCATTCGGAGAGCAGCACCTTGCCGGGATATTCGCGGTCTATAAACTCGCGCATCTCGGTCCACAGGGCGGCAGTGGCCTTTCCGTCCTTGTCATTCTTGACAAGAGTTCCGGCCAGGTCCACACGGAAACCGTCCACGCCGGCATAGTCGAACCAGTAGGACATGATGTTCCGCAGCTCGCGGCGTGTAGCCTTCGGTCCGGGGGCGTCAGTGGGCTGTTGCCAGGTCTTTTTGGGGTCCGGTTTGGCGTATCCGAAGTTCAGCGCCGGCTGGCAGGGATAATAGTTTTTTTGGAAGTATTTCGCTGTGTACCCGGCGCCTTGCGGCAGCTGAGGAACCGCATCGGCGGTGGGGACCCAGATGCCTTTCTTGGAAGTGGCGGGGTCGGGAGCCTTCATGCGCGCGGCAAGGTCGGCGCTATCTTTCTTGGTGAGCTCGTCGGTCCAGATATAATAGTCGGCATATCTTCCGTCCGGGCCCTCGGTGGCCGCACGTCTGAACCACTCGGCCTTGTCGGAAGTATGTCCGGGCACAAGGTCCAGAAGCACTTTTATACCACGTTTGTGGGCTTCCTCCACGAGGCGGCGCACATCCTTGTTTTGGCCGAAGCGCGGGTCTACGGTGTAATAGTCAATAATGTCATATCCGCCGTCGAACCATCCCGATTTATAAATGGGATTCATCCAGATTGCGTCCACGCCGAGGCTCTTAACATAGTCAAGGCGTGAGATAATACCCTGTAGGTCACCGATACCATTGCCGTCGGAGTCCATGAACGAGCTGGGATAAATGTCGTAAATCACGGCATTTTTAATCCATTCGGGGCTTGTTTTGTGGGCATTTGCCAATGAGGCCATGCCAAGCAGGCAAGCTGCTGCTATTGCTATTTTTTTCATAAGATTGGTCGGGGAATTATTGTGCCTCCAGGTATAATACTCTGGAGCCGAAGTCGTTGCGGTCGTCCTTAGGGACGTTGTAGCCATATGGTATTTCCAGTCCGTTGTCCATCAGGAATTTTCCGGAGAAAGCCTTACCCTCGAAGGACAGCGGTTTGGAGTCTATGCGGTTAAGCTCGCGAATCACATATTTGCGTTTGGGGTCCAGACCGGCCATGCGCACGCGTGGCGCGTGCTGGTTCTGGTACTGTTCCAGTTTCCACCAGTAGAATACGGCGCGGTCCTTCTGCGGAGTCACGTACATAAGTGAAGCCGCGTTGTGGCCCTCTTCTGGCGCGAGCAGACGGTAAATGTCGCCATCAATAAGTACCGGGCGCACATACTGCTTGTATTCGGCGATGGCGTTACGCACCATCTTGCGCTCCTCGGGAGTCATCTGCACGGGCTGCATTTCCACGCCGAGACGTCCGCTCATGGCAACGTCAATGCGGTATTTCATCGGAGCGAAACGGTAACTGTGATGGTCGGGCGACGCGCTTATATGGCTTGCCATGAGTGTGGGCGGGAAAAAGTAACTGTCGCCCCACTGCAGCCATACACGCTGTTTGGCGTCGGTATTGTCGCTTACCCAGAACTCGTCGAAATACGGCATCAGGCCGTAGTTGGCACGACCTCCGCCCGAGGCGCAGTTCTGAATTGTGACATCGGGATATTTGGCACGGATGCGCTCCAGCACCTTGCGCAGACCCTTGTGGTACTCAATGTAAAGGTGGCTTTGGCGGTCGGGAGCCAGATATTGCGACCCGTGATTGCGTACGGCCATATTGGCATCCCACTTTATGTAGTCTATGCCGGGGTATTTGGTGAGCAGAGTGTCCACGATTGTGAAGACGTGCTCCTGCACCTCGGGGTTGGCCAGGTCCAGAATCATCTGCCCGCCGCCGCGGCCATATACTGTCTTGTGATTCAGCGGTTTCAGCACCCAGTCGGGATGTTTTTCGTACAGTTCGCTCTGTACGTTTGTCATCTCCGGCTCAATCCAGATACCGAATTCAATGCCGTTGGCCTTTGCGGTGTCAATCAGTCCCTGTATTCCGTGGGGGAGCTTACGGGTGTCCACCACCCAGTCGCCGAGGGATCCTTTGGAGTTATTGCGCGGATATTTGTCGCCGAACCATCCGTCGTCCATAACGAATAGCTCGCCGCCGAGGTCAGCCATGTCCTTAATCATGCGGGTCATGCCATCCTCGTCAATGTTGAAGTAAACGCCTTCCCAGCTGTTCAGCAGCACTTTACGTGGCACATCTGCGTGCGCGAACTTATGGTTGCGTGCCCAGCGGTGGTAGTTTCGCGATGCTCCGCCGGTACCTTCCGTGGAGTACGTCAGTGCCAGCTCGGGCGTCACGAAAGTCTCTCCGGGGCTGAGAATATATTCCGAATTATCGGGGTCTATGCCGGCAAATACGTGGTGCCAGGCATGCTGGTCGGTGTCAATGCGTAGTTTGTAGTTGCCCGAGTAGCACAGCGCGGCGCCTATCACACGGCCCTCGGTTTCGCGGGGCTTGCCGTCGAGACTGAGCATAATCTCGCTATGGGCGGTGTGCGAGTTGCGGATGCCGTCGCGGTTGACGATGACTTTCATGCCGGGTGTCAGGGGCTCGTGGGTAAGGTGTCCCTCGTTAAGCTGAGCGCCATACAGGTGCGACAGCCATACGTCGCCGCGTCTTACGGGAAGGTAGCCCGAATCGAACTGCTGCAGACGCACAGTCTCCTTCTCGCCGTTTGTGATGGCTGTCCAGGTCTCTATCACATCCAGAGCCGGATAAGTGCGATAATTAACGTCGACAGTGAAGGGGTAATACGAGTCTTTGAGCGTGACGGTAACTGTTTTGGCGCCGGTTTTTTTGTCTGTTGACTCCTTTACTGCGTCAACAATCATGTCCAGCGTCATGCTGCCGTCGGCGTGAATCACGCCTATAGCCGCCTCGCGGTTATTCATGAGGCCGTATTGCGGATAAGCCTCCATAGCCGACAGCCCGCTTGATTTAAGGGCCTTGACATCGGAGGCCAGAGCATCGTCCAGCCGAGAGCCGTAATAGATGTTTTTCAGGTGCTTTCCGCGTGTTGCGTCAAGTACCATTGACGTATTTGGTGTGGCGATGTGCACACTCTCGGCAAACGCCGGGAGTGTGCACAGCACAAATGCTGCAATAAGATTTAAGGCTTTCATATAGTGTTATTTACGTGCCTCGACCATCAGGTCGCCGAGAACGCTGATGTCGCGGCATGTTACATCGGGCATGGGGTCGTTGTTAAGCGCGGTCTCCTTGGTAGTCTCGCCAGACAGAACAAGGATTCCCACGCCTCCGGCGTTCTGTGCGGTGGCGACATCGGTGTAGATGCGGTCGCCGCACATTGCCACTTCTTCGGGCTTCAGCCCGTAGCGGAACATTATTCCGGACAGCATGTCGGGGTTAGGCTTGCCGATAACAATATCCGGGGTGCGTCCGGTGGCGTGCTCTATGCACTTGCACAGCGAGCCACAGTCCACGAGGACAGTAGGCTGGTCTGTGGGGCAGACCCTGTCGGGGTTGGTGGCGATGTAGGGAATGCCCTGCTGTGCCCAGTATGCGGCGTGGCAGAGGCGTGGATACTCCAGAGTGGTGTCAAAAGCCACAACCAGAACGTCGGGACGGTCCTGCGCGTCAACGGCGCACATCTCGAAACCGGCCTCCTCAAATTCCTTGATCATGCTGGGAGTTCCGAGAGCGAACAGCCTTTTAGCCTCGGGCATTTTTGCCTTTAGGTATTCAATGGTTGCGATTGCCGAGGTGTACATCTCCTCCTCGGTAGCCTCAATGCCGAGTTTCTCCAGTTTCTTGAGGTAATCGGCCTGCGACTTGGTGGGGTTGTTGGTGAGGAATGAGTATCCTATTCCGTTGGCTTTCAGTTTGGCAAGGAAATCCTTGGTGAACGGGAACAGGGTAGAGCCCATATATATGGTTCCGTCCATGTCAAGAGCCACATGTTTCACGCGGGCGAGAGCCTGCATGAGCTCTTCTTTGGACTTGGGGGTGAAATAATCGGGTGTTGTATACATATATGTAAATATGTGTATCGTTAGAAATTAAATTTAGAACCCGTTCCACAATATTTATTAACGCAGGGGTCGCAGATTTCGGTCAGATTTAGTCTTGCAGGTGAAGGAGCATAGCGGGCTATGTGACTGAACCAAAAGACTAAAGATGGCCGGAAG
>SFNC01000104.1 GCA_004554255.1 Bacteroidales bacterium | reverse complement strand
ATCGTTACTCAGATACCTGAAACTGCATCAACAGGCAAAAAGAAATTTATTTGTTGCGGATTCGGTGTAGGTCTTTCCTGGGGATCTGTCGCATTTGAAACAGATAATCTTGTTTTACCAAAACTTGTTGAATTATGAGCTATAATCCCTTTTCGCTTGCAGGCAAGACTGTTTTTGTGACGGGTGCGTCCTCGGGTATCGGCAAGGCAATTGCCATTGCTGCTTCGCGAATGGGTGCCGTCATTATCCTGAATGCCCGCAATGAGGAGCGTCTGCGCGAGACTCTCGGCGAACTTGATGGCGAAGGACACCGTATGATTCTCGGTGATGTCACGGATGCGTCTGTGGTTCAGCAGATTGTCTCGGAGATTGATAGTGTGGACGGTGTTGTGCTTTGTGCCGGGAAAGCTATTAACTTGCCGGTACAGTTCTGCGACAAGGAACATATGGACATGCTTTTCAACCTCAATTTCTTCTCTACTGTTGAGATTCTGAGGATGTTGTACAAGAAGAAGCGCATAAACAAGGGCGGTTCGGTGGTGCTGATAGACTCTGTGGGCGGTGTGACACGATTCGCTCCCGGCGGCGCTATCTATGGCGCGACAAAGGCCGCCCTGGGGTCGTATGCCAAATTCTGTGCACGCGAGTTTGCACCGCGCAAAATTAGAGTTAACTGTATCTGCCCGGGGATGATTGACACGCCGCTGATTCACCGTGGGACGCTGACAGAGGAGCAACTTGCCGAGGACGCAAAACGCTATCCCTGTGGCCGTTATGGCAAAGCGGAGGATGTGGCAAACGGCGCTGTATATCTTCTCAGCGATGCTTCCGAGTGGGTTACCGGCACTGACCTCTTTATTGACGGAGGGATTTCTATAATTTAAAAAGACAATGGCTTTTCTACAATTCAATGGCGTGGGCGTGACGGCTTTGGCGGCCGCTGTGCCCCGCCATGTTATAAATAATTATGAGTACACGCAGTTTTTCGATGCCGCGCAGGTGAAGCAGGTGGTGGACAAGGTCGGGATTTACGAGCGCAGGTTCGCCGATGCCGACACTTGTTCGTCAGACCTTTGCTTCGCCGCCGCCGAAAAACTTATCGCCGACAACAATATAGACCGCAGCGAGATTGACCTCCTGGTATTTATCTCGCAGACACCGGATTATCGCATGCCGGCGACATCAGTGTTGCTGCAGGAACGGCTGGGGTTGCCCAAGTCGACAATCGCTTTCGACATTACTCTGGGCTGCTCGGCGTTCATCTACGGGCTGTCGGTGGTATTTTCCATGATGTCGGGAGGCGGTATCCGCAAGGCGCTGATTCTGGACGGCGAGACGCGTTCCAAGGTTTACTCGCCTAAGGACCGGAGGACGGCCTTCCTGTTCGGCGATGGCGGCGTGGCCGCGCTGGTGGAGAAATCGGATGCCTTCGGCGACAGTTTCTTCTCGCTGAACTCGGACGGCTCACGCGGCGATCTTATCAAGATTGACGCCGGAGGTTACAGAAACCCTTCGTCGCCCGAGTCGCTCAAGGAAAAGGTAGTGGACGAGTACGGCAATATCCGCAACGACGAACAGGGATATATGAAGGGCGCCGATGTCTTCAACTTCGTAATCGTGGAGATTCCCAAGGACATAAAACGGCTTCTCGCCCACGCCGGGGTGGAGGCCGCTGACCTTGACTTTTATATTTTCCACCAGGCCAACAACTTCATAAACAGCTATCTGGCTAAAAAGCTGAAGCTCGACACCTCGCGCATACCGTCTACTATACACAAGTACGGCAACACCTCGTCGGTCTCTGTACCACTGACCATAGCCGATGCTCTGAAAGGACGGATGGACGGTGACAAACGTCTGCTGCTCAGCGCATTCGGCGTAGGTATGACATGGGCCAGCGGCATAGTGCCGTTCCACAATCTCAAAATTTCGGACATCGTAGAGGTATAACCGCCCGCGGATGCACCACATACGTGCACACATAAACTCACTGTTCGGTTCGGTGACCTACCGGATGGGTGACATTATCGTGGACCCCGGCGACGACCAGGACTTAGACAATGTCTCGGCGGTACTGCTGACGCATGCGCACTTCGACCATATCTATGGCCTAAATGCCCTGGCCGAACGCAATCCCGCAGTGACTGTATACACAAACGCCGCCGGAGCCCGCGCCCTTACCGACGCAAAGCTCAACATGTCTAAATACCACGACTGTCCGTTTGTCTTTGATCATCCGGACAGAATAAAAACCGTGGCCGACGGCGAGATGCTGAACATTAACGGCATTGAAATACAGGCCATTCACACCCCCGGGCACCACCCCAGCTGCATAACCTGGCGCACAGACACTGCCATATTCACCGGCGATGCCTACATCCCCGGCCTGAGAACAGTCACAAACCTACCCGGCGGAGACAAAGCGGCCGCGCGCGCCTCCGAGACACTGATACTCGCCGCCGCCGAAAACCGCTCGGTTTTACCGGGGCACGGGGAGGGGACGGCGGAGGGGAAGTGATTTGCGGATGCGGGTGGAGTGTGTAACTTTTTCCCGGCGGCGGGATGGAGATTTGCGTGGTTCTGTTTTTTTTGCTAATTTTGTTGGCTGAAACACATATATTTGTAAACCACTATGAAAGTATTAGTTACGGGAGCCGCCGGTTTTATAGGCAGCGCGGTGTGCCGACGCCTGCTGGATCGCGGCGACACGGTTGTAGGACTTGACAATATAAACGATTATTACGACCCTGAGCTTAAGTACGGGCGCCTCGCCGGTCTAGGCATCGCCAAGCAGGATGTGTCATGGTATAAATTTGTGCAGAGTGGGTCGGACGAGCGTTTTTCGTTTGTGCGCATGAATCTTGAGGACACTCAGGCCATGCAGATGCTGTTTGCCAACGGGGCTTTCGATGCTGTCATCAACCTTGGCGCACAGGCCGGCGTCCGCTATTCCATCACCAATCCGCAGGCTTATATAGAGAGTAATGTCGACGGATTTATCAACGTGCTGGAGGGTTGCCGCCACAACAATGTCAAGCACCTGGTTTACGCCTCGTCGTCAAGCGTTTACGGCCTCAACGGCAAGGTTCCGTTCTCCGAGCACGATGGCATCGCCCATCCCGTATCGCTGTATGCCGCCACCAAGAAAAGCAACGAGCTGATGGCCCACGCGTACTCCAAGCTATACGGCATTCCCACCACCGGCCTGCGCTTTTTCACGGTTTACGGCCCCTGGGGACGCCCCGACATGTCGCCGTTCCTGTTCATTGATGCCATTCTGCACGACCGTGCCATAAAGGTCTTCAACAATGGCGACATGCTGCGCGATTTTACATATATAGACGATATTGTAGAGGGCGTGATACGCATCCTTGACGTTATTCCGCAGGGCAACAAGGACTGGGACGAGGAGCATCCCGACCCGGCGACATCGCCCGCGCCCTATCGCATATACAATATTGGCAATCAGCAACCTACGCGCCTCATGGACTACATACACTGCATAGAAATAGCCATAGGCCGCGAGGCAAAGAAGGACTTCCTGCCCATGCAGCCCGGCGATGTGTATCAGACTTATGCCGACTCATCGGCCCTCGGCGAGGCTACCGGATTCAAGCCCTGCACGCCCTTGCAGAGCGGCATAGACCGTACCGTGGCGTGGTTCAAGGATTTTTACAATCTGTGATATGAAACCTACGGTTTCGCCCGAAATAGTAGAATATGTAGAGCACGACATCCTGCCGCGATACGACGGCTTTGACAAGGCTCACCGCCGCGACCATGCCGAAATGGTTATCTCGCAGAGCCTTGAGCTGGCCGGACGTATGCCGCAGCTGGACGCCGACATGGTATATATCATTGCCGCGTTCCACGACCTCGGCCTCATAAACGGCCGCGAGAACCATCATATAGACTCGGGAAAAATCCTCATGGCCGATACGTTTGTGCAACAGCATTTCTCTGATGCACAGATAGATACCATGCGATGTGCCATAGAGGACCACCGGGCGTCCAAAAGCGGCATGCCACGCACCGATTACGGCTGCGTGGTGGCCGAGGCCGACCGCTTCATTGACCCCGAAACGATTATCCGACGCACAATACAGTATGGGCTCGGACACTATCCCGAGCTTTCCCGCGAGGGGCACTACTCCCGCACCATGGAGCATCTGCAGGAGAAATACGGCCCCGGAGGATACCTCAAAATCTGCATACCCTGGAGCGACAATGCCCGCAAACTCAAGGAGTTACACGGAATCATCGCTGACAGCGACGCCCTGCGCGCAATCTTCGACCGCATCTTTGACCAAGAAACCTCCCGCTGACACGCTTGAGGGTTAACCGGGCGTATGTAATCGCGCATACGCCAACTTTTCAACCACAAAATTACTAAATTTTTCTACGTCTCCGGCAGCCGCCGGAGATTTTTTTGCAAAAATATAGTACTATGTATTGCATAGTACATAAATATTACATACCTTTGCTGCCGAATTCAAAATATAAACTCTATTAATCATGAATGTTGACAACGCTAAATCACAGATGCGTAAAGGCATGTTGGAATATTGCGTAATGCTTCTGTTGCGCAAGGAAGCATGCTATGCCTCCGACATCATCGTCAGGCTCAAGGCCGCAGAGCTGATTGTGGTGGAAGGCACCATATATCCGCTGCTAACGCGGCTAAAGAACGACGGGCTACTCAGCTACGAGTGGCGCGAGTCAACGCAGGGGCCGCCGCGAAAGTACTACATCCTCACGCCCTCCGGCGAGCAAGTACTTGCGCAGCTCGACGCCGCCTGGCTGAGCCTGACCACAACAGTCAACCGCCTCAAAGGCACCGAATCACAAATCCTCCCCAATTAATCCACAAAACTTTCTCCAATGAAAAAGACCATAAATGTAAATATGTTCGGCATGCTCTACCCCTTCGACGAAGATGCCTACAACCTGCTCAACAACTACCTCCAGAGCCTGCAAAAGTATTTCATGTCGCACCCCGGCGGACAGGAAATAGTCACCGACATAGAGGCCCGCGTGGCCGAACTGATAAACGAACTCATCAGCAGCGGCGTGCAGTCCGTCTCCGTTGCCGACATAAAAAACATTATAACCCGAATCGGCAGCCCTGAGGAGCTTGGCTCGGACAATGAGCCTGAGCCTGAGACACATAGCGATACCATGCCCGAAGCCCCTGCCAGGAAAAAACTCTTCCGCGACACAGAGCGCGGCGTAGTGGCGGGCGTGCTGGCGGGCCTGGCCGAATACACCGGCATGAAGCTGTCGTGGCTGCGCATTATCGCCGTCATCTTCGTCTTCGTTTCCTGCGGATGGTTCATAGCCGCCTACCTGATCGCATGGGTATGCATTCCGGCGGCGGAGACACCCCTGCAGCGCCTCGAGATGAAAGGCGAGCCCGTAAACATGGAAACCATCCGCAACATGATTCTCGAAAATGTCAACAAGATGCGCACCGGCAGCGAGCTCCCGGGGCTGGCGACCCGCCTGGGACAAATCATCGGCGCCATCTTCCGAGGCATCGCCTACATAGCCTGCGGCGGACTCATCATCGCCGCCGTATGCGCCCTCGCGTTTGTCATATTCCTCTACATACAGTCCATAATGGCCACCTCCGGCGGCACCATCGTCTTTGACGAAATCTTTGCCCTGAGCATAAGCGCCTGTCCGACAGCCATGATAACCGTGGCGTTCATCTCTGCCGCAGTCGGGCTCATACTCGTCATAACCCTCGCAAGCTACAGCATCTTCATTCTTTCGGGCCACAAATCCCGCGTGCGCCCCTGGGTCGCCATAGCCGCCATTATCCTCTTCACAGTCTCGGCAGGCATCTTCTTCAGCACATTTATCCCACTTGCCACCGCCTACAAAAACGAGGCTAACAGACATTACCGGGACAGATACGAGGACTACCGCAGCGCCGAACGCTCAAGGTCAGAGAAAATGCTGAACGCCGACGGATGGATCATCGCACGCGACAACAACGTGCGCGGCGACCTCATCAACAAGGGCGAACACTACTCCGGCTATAGCAACAAATATTACCTTGACGTCTGGGAATCAGAAGGCACAATGGCCGCCGAAATCGTCCGCGAAGAGAAAGTGGCGCCCGGCACCTATACCCTCTCGGCAGTGGCCCGCACCAACGGCGAAGGCGTGGAAATCTTCGCCCACACCTCCGCCGGCCGCTACGCCTCCCCCGTCATCGCCTACGGCAAAGAAGGCGGCGAAATATGGAACAAAGCCGTAGAAGCCCTCGCCGACACAACACTCACCGACAGCAACCGCATGCTCATGAAACAGTATGCCGACGCCAACAACAGCCACGGCTACGGCTGGTCGCGCGTCAACATCGGCAACATCGAAGTCGCCGGCGACAGCCTCATCACCTACGGCATCACCAACCTCAGCCCCGCCTCCGGCTGGAACGGCTCCTGGTTCTCCGCAACCGAATTCATCCTCCACAAAAACTGACCCCAACCCGCACGTCACCCCATCTCAAAAATATCACAACCTGAGGGGCTTGACAGCATAATAATAAACAACACGCTTAAAAACGAACTATTCAAAGGCATGATTTTCAAAGATATCGCACAGGTCAGAGAAGCGCTCAAAAAGGCTGTCCTGTTCTATAA
>SFNC01000103.1 GCA_004554255.1 Bacteroidales bacterium | reverse complement strand
TAAACCCCGCCACGCCGATGGTACTGCGAAAGCGGAAGAGTAGGTAACCGCCCCCTTCACCGATGGCCGGATGTCTCCCCCGAGACACCCGGCCATCACTTTTTTTGCTGATGAGACCACACCCCGCTCCCGTATCGCACACAACTCATAAATTTTATAAGTCATATAAGATTTATAAAACTTATAATCCATATAAAACTTATACACCACATCCCATACACACGCAGCAGGCGGGGCGTCATCGCGACGCCCCGCCTGTGTAACAATTAACCAATCAATCTTATGAATTTAACCTTAAATCCGTTAATCTTTTTACCAATCAATCTAATTTCTTATTCAAGAGTTCAGTGTGTGTTTTCCTGAGTGTGGGTGTATTTTTCAGTGGTATGTATGGGTTATCGCGAGTTCTGTAATCAGCGGTAGTCTGCGAATCTTGCCTGGAGTTTCTTGCGGGCGAAGAAGATGCGGGACTTGATTGTGCCGAGCGGGAGATTCATCTTATCGGCGATCTCATTGTATTTGTAGCCCTGCACATGCATCTTGAAAGGAACAGAGTATTCTTTGGCGAGGTCTTCAATGGCCTCGGTGATTTCAGCGGCGGTGTAAGAACCTTCGGGGCTTTCCAGGCCTGAGTCCTGCGAGAGGTTCAGGTGGTAGAGGTTGTCGGTGGTGTCGATGATAGTTGCGGCACGACCGGCGCGGCGATAGTTGTTGATGAAGATGTTGCGCATGATAGTGAAAACCCAACCCTTGAAGTTAGTATTTTCGGCGTACTTGTCTTCATTGTCAAGAGCTTTGAGAGTTGTGTCCTGCAGCAGGTCGTAAGCATCATCGCGATTAGAAGTGAGCATGTAAGCGAAGTTAAGCAAATTGGCCTGGAGGCTCATGAGATTGTTTTGAAATTTAGCAGAACCCATAGTTTTAAGTTTTAGAAGAGTTTGACAAATAAGCTATCGCTGATGATTATCTTTGTTACGATTAAAGTTTTAGCCCGATGTTTTTGTCCCGGATGCCCAAAGTTACAACGGTGTTACAGATTTGTCAATACTTTTTGCGTTAAATGATGTTAATGCCTAAAAAATACCGTGTAAAATCGCATAAAACCTTAATAAACAGTGTATTAAAATTGTGTAACATTGTTACGCGATTGTTACAATCGTATTATTTTAGCCTTTTTTTAGATAAAAATCGCACATTTGCGTCAAAATAACGCAAAATTATTTTGCAGTTTCAAAATTTAATTGTAACTTTGCGTCATAATAACGCAAACGCAATAAGCAAACACTTTATATATTATGTCAGATTCGGAATTACAGACGCCTAAGGATGCGCCGGAAGCCAAGGGCCGGTACGTTTACGAGTACCCCCGGCCGGCTGTTACTGCCGACTGCGTGATCTTCGGTTTCGATGGTCACGAGCTCAAGATTCTGTTGATTGAGCGCGGCGTAGAGCCTTATCTGGGCATGTGGGCGCTTCCGGGTGGTTTTATGCGTATGAATGAGACCATTGAGGACTGTGCTCGCCGCGAGTTGGCCGAGGAAACCGGTGTGACAAGGGTTTATCTGGAGCAGTTCCATGTCTTCAGCGACACAACGCGCGACCCGCGCGGACGCGTTGTCACTGTGGCATTTATCGCCTTGGTGCGTCCGGATGACTATCAGGTTGTAGGCGGAGACGATGCTGCAAGGGCCATGTGGTTCGGGGCTGAGATGTTGCCGCCGTTGGCCTTCGATCATGAAAAAATCATCGCTTTTGCACGTGATTATCTCCGTGAGGTGCTCAGAGTCAGGCCCGTGGCTTTCCGTTTGCTTGACGATGTTTTCACGATGGACGAGCTCCGTCAGGTCTACGAGGCTATTAACGGAACCAAGTACGACCGTCGCAATTTCCAGCGAAAGGTAATGCAGTCCGACCTGCTGATTGACGCCGAGGACAATTTAACGGAATGCTGCAACGCCCCGGACGAAATGCCATCCAGCGTGGCTTGCGATGAGGACAAGGACTCGGCGGAATGGTCTGTAACATCCCGTCGCGCGCGCAAATTCACCTTGCGCGAGGACATTGAGAAACCCGATAGAAAGAAATTCCATTCACTTAAAGATTTATTCAATTTCTGACCTCGCAGATAAAACGTCAGACTCTTATCCTTTTTAAAATATACTTATTCAACCCCTGTGTAAAACACACTAATTCACACATTTTTCACCCCATAAAAACAAGTTATCATGGAAAAGACCAGCGTATTCAATCTCATTATCCTTGACGAATCCGGCTCAATGTCGTCGGCAACCAAAAGCACTATCGCAGGCTGCAACGAAGTTATTAACGTGGCCAAGTCCCTGCAGGAAAAACATGGCGACACACAGCGCAGTTTTATCAGCATCTACGCCTTTCAGTCCAGCGGCAACCGCCCCTCGCGTTACATCATCAAGAACGCGCCTACCGAAAACGTCGCCCACATCACCGAAAAGGACTATACTCCATGGGGTAGCACACCTCTTTACGATGCCGTAGGCTCCACACTCGTTGACCTCAAGACCATTGCAGACACACACGAGGATGCCACAGCCGTAGTAACCATCATCACAGACGGTTACGAGAACGCCAGCACCCAATACAACCTGCCGGCGCTGTCAAAGCTTATCTCGGAGCTTAAGGAACTGGGGTGGGCATTCAACTTTATCGGCGCAAACATTGACGTAGATCACGTTGCAGCCAGCATGAATATCGACAACAAAATGTCGTTCGATAACGACGAAGACGGAACGGATGTGATGTTCTGCAAGTTCTCAAAAAGCATGGAAGACTATCACGAGAACCGAATTGCCAGCGAGGCCTGTGCACCCACCCAAAGCGAGCGCCTCTCAATCCGCAAACGCATCAGTAAAAAATTCTTCACCGACTAACCGCCCCGCAACAATAACCCCTACGCGTGCCGTGCAGAATCGCTGCGCGGCGCGCGTTTGTTTTGTGAATTTGGGAAAAATGCTTATATTTGCGAGAACAAAAATAGAAGTCCATGAAAAGTTTACCGGATAAATACGTAATCACAGTCGGGCGCCAGATGGGCAGCGGCGGCAGAATGCTTGGCCGCATGATTGCCGAGCGCCTCGGCATTGGGTTTTATGATAAGGAACTGTTGCAGCAGGCTGCCAAGGCCGCCGGCCTGTCGGCAGATTTTTTTGAGCGCAACGACGAGCGCCGCCCGCATTTCCTCAGTGGACTTTTCAGCTTCAACATGGGGCTTGGTCCCATGTCGCTTTACGACGGATCCACCAGCATCAGCGACGATGCCCTGTACAAGGCACAGTGCGATTTCATGCACCGTATTGCCGCGCAAGGACCATGCGTAATCGTCGGTAGAACAGCTGATTATGTCTTGCGTGATATTCCCAATGTGGTAAACTTGTTCATTCACGCCACCCCGGAGGATTGTGTTAAACGCATCATGGAGCGCGACACCGATAAAACGCCGGAAACCGCTCGCGCCTTCATGGAGAAAACCAACAAGCTGCGTGCCGGATATTATAATTTCTACACCGATAAAAAATGGGGCGACGCCGCCGGGTACGACCTGACCATCAACTCCTCCGTGCTGGACGCCGACGCTATCGTGAACCTCGTAGTTTCATATCTCGAATCCCGATTTAACAAATAAGTAACTCGCACAATTTAGATGCATCAGCTAAAAAGAGTTACCAAAGCAATTGGATCAATTAACTAATTTATAAGAGTTACTTAATATGAAAAGATTTATTCTGACAATAGTAGCCGCCACCGCAGCGCTGTGGGCGGCAGCGTTTACCACGGATACTGTCCTCGTTGAGACAAAGCACCTGGAAACGCCCATGAAGGTGACCGTGACAGCCCCGGACATCGCCGCATGGCAGGGCGTGGAACTGCCCACAATATATCTGCTGAACGGATATGGCGGCGACTACAGAAGCTGGAGCAAGATGGTGCCCGCGGTGGGTAATTTTGCCGACCAGTACGGCGTGCTGATTGTAATGCCCGACGGCCGCGACTCTTGGTATTTTGACTCGCCCGTAAACCCCAAGGTGAAGATGGAGTCATTCTTTGTAAAGGACCTGGTGCCTTACATCGACAGCCACTATCCCACCGCCAAGGACGCTTCGCAGCGCGCCATAACAGGTCTGAGCATGGGCGGACACGGCGGCCTTTACCTGGGCACACGTCACCCCGAAATATGGGGCAATATCGGCTCTATGAGCGGCGGCGTTAACTTTATACCCTTCGAGAAAAAATGGAAAATAGCCGAGGCTCTCGGCGATTATAAGACGAACCCCACTGTCTGGGAGCAGCACACCGTGATTAATATGGTGGACAAGATGAAGGCCAACGGTCAGAATATTATTTTCGACTGCGGTAGCGAGGACTTTTTCGCGAAAGTGAATTCGGATCTGCATCAGAAACTCCTGGACGCCAAGGTTCCGCACGACTATATCTCGCGCCCCGGCAAGCACAACTGGAAATATTGGGCCAACTCCATATTGTATCAGACGCTGTTCTTCAGCAATAACTTCAAGGCCGCAAAGAGTAAGTAATGCTGCTTAAAGCGCTTAACGTCACCAATTTCAAGAATATAGCACAGGGAACATTCCGGTTCTCTGAGAAACTCAACTGCCTGCTCGGAAACAACGGTATGGGCAAGAGCAACCTGCTTGATGCCATATACTATCTCAGCTTCTGCAAGAGCTTTACCGGGGCACAGGACAGTATGGTGATGCGCCGGGGAGAGGATTTTATGATTCTCCAGGGAAGTTATGAACGCAAAGGTTCCGACGAGGAGATTAACGTGAGCCTCGGCGGTGGACGCCGTAAGACCTTCAAACGCTCCGGGAAAGAATACAAGCGGCTAAGCGCGCATATCGGACTTTTCCCCGCCGTCCTTGTGTCGCCCGCCGACATGGACCTCGTTAACGGTGGTGGAGAGGAGCGTCGCCGCTTTATTGACATGATAATCTCGCAGGGCGACGCCAGGTATCTGGACCATCTCATCCGGTATAACCACAATCTGCAGCAGCGCAACAAACTGTTGCGCGACGGTGTATCGGACAGCATGCTGTTCCTCGCTATCGAGACGGCCATGGACGCTTCCGCGCGCTATATAACCGAGTGCCGGCGCAATATTATCGAGCGCCTGGCGCGCATACATCGCCGGTATTATGCCGCGATTGCCGGAAGTGATGCCGAATTCACCGGCCTGGAGTACCACAGTGCCCTCGAAAACGAGGAGGGACTGTCCATGATGGACCTATTCGAACGTTTCCGCGGCCGCGACACCATACTCAAACATACATCCACCGGGCCCCACCGCGATGACATCAGCCTTACGCTAAACTCCATGCCCGTGCGCCAGACAGCCTCGCAGGGGCAGCAGAAAACCTACACGATAGCCCTGCGCCTCGCTCAGTACGAGTTCCTCGCCGAATGGACCGGCCTGAAACCCCTGCTGCTGCTCGACGATATATTCGATAAGCTGGACGCCGGACGCGTGGAGGCCATCATCAGCGTAGTCGCCGATGATAAATTCGGACAGATATTCATTACCGACACAAACCGCAAACACCTTGACGAAATCCTGGGCCACATCCCCGCGGCCCACGCCTTGTGGACCGTTTGCGACGGTGAGTTTACTCAGCTGCAATGAAAAAGACAGAAGCACTGCGCGTCGACACTATCATCCGGCAAGCCATCGCCGCCTGCGGCGCCACGGAGACTTACCACCAGCAACAGGCATGTTTCCTGTGGCCCGAGATTGTCGGCCCGGCCATAAATCGCTGTACCACCCGCAGATGGGTGGACCGCGATGTCCTGCACGTCTGCATAAACTCGGCATCGCTGAAGCACGAGCTGGGTTTCGTCGCAGGACAGATTATTGAGCGTCTAAACGGTGCCGTGGGCACCAACGTAATATCCAAAATTGTTTTTCACTAAGAATTTTTTTTGAAATGGAAGTTCCTCCCGCACCATGTGCGCTGACACATAGTTTCGACATTCAAAGCCGTTTCTGCGACTACGACGCCTTCAGACACGTCAACAACAACGCATACCTGCAATATTTCGACCTCGGAAAGATGCTGTTCATGGAACAGACCGCGGGCCGGCGTTTCGAGCCACAGGACCTATCGGCCGTAATCGTGAATATAAACATCAATTTCTACGCGCCCACAGTCATGGGCGAGCCCGTGAGCGTGCGCAGTGGCGTCGCCCACCTCGGAGACCGCGCATTCACCGTCTATCAGCAGGTGGTTTCAACAGAGACAGGACAGGTAAAAGCGACAGCCGAAACCATCCTCGCCGGCTTTGACATCGCCACACAGAAAGGAGCTCCACTCCAGCCCTGGCTTAAGGAAGCCCTAAAAAACTCCATGAAGATTAACAAAGATTAACAAATAATTATACACCTGCCAGCCTCCGGCCATAGCAAAATAGAAATATCTTAATCAGGCCTATCTCACCACAATAAAAAAGTACAATAAAAAAGCGATGCACTTCCCGCATCGCTTTTTAAACATCCAATTGCCTATCTCAGCAATCTTATCCAACAATCTTATTCAGGTTTCGCGAGTAACGCTGAGGTTCTATTTCTGAACCGGCCGCCTCTGCGTTTCTCTTTCTCTCCTCAAAAATAATTTCTCTGCGAGAGGGTGTTGCAGAACTACCCATCAAAACTTAAGCAAAAGCCTCAACTTTCACAAGCTGAGGCTTTATTATGTCCATAAAATTTTGTAACTTTATGG
>SFNC01000020.1 GCA_004554255.1 Bacteroidales bacterium | reverse complement strand
CAGTCACATAGCCCGCTATGCTCCTTCACCTGCAAGACTAAATCTGACCGAAATCTGCGACCCCTGCGTTAACAAATATTGGGGAACGGGGTCTTATAAACAAGTTTGTTATGAACATCTCACACATCATATTATATGCCATAGTCCCTATCCTGGTAATTATGCTTCTGGGCTTTGTGTCGGGTAAACGCGGCGTTTTCAGCGGCGACGATGCAAAAAAATTCAACAAGGTGGTGCTGAACTACGCCTTGCCGGCTGCCCTGTTCGTGTCTATTGTCCAGGCCTCCCGCGCAGACCTCGTAAAGGACATTAAACTGACCCTGATTTCCATTGTGGGCATAATGTTCTGCTTTATGCTCGTGTACTTTGTTTTCAAATACTGCTTCAAGAAAAACACCGGCGCCGATGCTGCCGTCAGTGCCCTTATCAGTGGCTCGCCCACAATCGGATTCCTCGGATTCGCCGTGCTGGAGCCTATCTTCGGCACGTCACCGTCCGTAGCGCTGGTTGTCGCCATCGTCGGTATCGTGGTGAATGCAATCGGCATCCCCGTGGGACTGTCGCTGATGAACGCCTCACTCGAAAAATCCGCACCGCAGACCGCCGGAAAGCACGAAAGCGCCTGGAAACCAGTTATCCGCGCGCTGAAACAGCCCGTGGCCTGGGCTCCTATCCTGGCCGTGGTCTGGGTTGTTGTCGGAATACCCTGGCCGGCATACCTCAGCCCGTCCTTCGACCTTATCGCCAAGGCTAACGCCTCCATGGCCGTGTTCTCGGCAGGTATAATCCTCTCAGCCATCAGGCTGGACATAAACCGGCAGGCCGTGCTGGGTTCCATATTCAAGATGGTACTTATGCCCGCAGTGCTCCTGTGCATGGGCCTGATTTTCAAGATGGACCCCCTGAACCTCAAGATGCTCGTGGCAGCCGGTTCGCTGCCCCCCGCCTTCTCCGGAATAATCATCGCCGACGAGTACAACACATACATCGCCACCGGCACCTCATCGCTGACCCTGTCCATTATCCTCTTCATCGGATTCTGCCCCCTGTGGATATGGCTCACAGACATGGCCATCAACGCCCACATGTTCGGTTTCTGACAAATACATACACCCTATCACAACTCGCCGTTGCCGCCACCACCATCACCACGACGATGATGATGATTGAATGATATACAAAAAATCCGCGATGTACCATAAAAAGTTCATCGCGGATTTTTTGTGTAGTCTTACCAGGATTCGAACCTAGACAGACAGAACCAAAAACTGTAGTGCTACCATTACACCATAAGACTATCGTTGTGCCCAGAGCCGGAAAGCCCTAAAGCATCGGCAAAGGTACACATTTTTTTTTATATCCGCAAATTCCGGATACATTTTATCTTTTTTTAGATGTTTACAGGCATGCATGACGTGCGGTGTGATCCGTGGTGCAGGTTTCGCAAAAGTCGTGTCGGCTTTTCGCAAAATGGTTAAAATTTTTGTCGTTTTTTCCTTTCGCTATTTTATTTTAAATATGGAGTTGTTAATTTTGCATCATGATTTGTGGGGTGCCACAGAACTTATTTTAAAAGTGTGCGTTTTAATAGCTGAGACGGGGAGATTTCCCGGTGTCACGTTTCAACGAAAATATATCATAGCGTAAAATCACATAACACATGAAACTGTACAAACTCCTTATCTGCGCGATTGCGTTGCTGTCATCTCTACCCGTGTGGGCGCAAGGGGCTTACAGCCTTGACAGCTGCCGGTCCATGGCGCTTGTCCACAACAAGAAGCTGATGATGACCCGGCAGCGCATGGCGAAGGCCGACTATCAGCACCGCGAGGCGTTTGCGGCTTATCTCCCGGCGATAGACTTCGAGGGGGGATATACTTACAACCAGAAGAAAATCTCTATCTTCGGCTCGGACCAGTATCTGCCTGTCGGGACCTTCAACCCCGAGGCTCTGCTTGACCCAAAGGCCGCCAAGTACAATTTCGATGTGGTTAAGAATCCCGAGACGGGGCAGCCCATTATGGTGAACGGACAGCCCGTCCCCTCCAATATCGCGCTAATCCCCAAGACGGCGATGGAGTATGACATCCACAATGTCTTTTTCGGCGCCATAACGCTGACGCAGCCTATCTTCATGGGCGGCAAGATTGTGGCCATGAACAAGCTGACGGGCTACGCCAAGGAGGTCGCCGAGGCCCTGCACAACAACGAGGCCGAGAATGTTATCTATGCCGTGGATGCGGCATACTGGCAGGTGGTGTCGCTGAAGGCAAAATACGACCTCGCCGTGAGTTATGTGAATCTGCTTGATTCCCTGGACCATAACGTGGCCCTGATGATGGACGAGGGTGTCGCCACCAAGTCCGACAAGCTGAGTGTGGATGTAAAACTCAACTCGGCCAAGGTAGACCTTACAAAAGTGGAGAACGGACTGACGCTGTCGCGCATGGCTCTGGCGCAGGTCTGCGGCATGCCTATTGACAGCGACATGCACCTTGTGGACGAGCCCGGCGGCAAGGATTTCACTATCGCCGGCGAGATTGACGGCACCCTGCTGCAGTCGGCCGACATTGACGCGGCATTGCAGCGCCGCCCCGACCTGCACGCGCTGGAATTAGGCATAAAAGTCGCCGGCGAGCAAAAGAAAGTGGCGAAGTCCGACATGTTGCCGAAGGTTGCCCTCATCGGCGCGTATTCCTTCTCTAACCCCAATATGTTCGACGGTTTCAGCAAACGTTTTGCCGGAGCATTCTCGGTAGGCGCAGTGGTTAAAATACCGCTGTGGCACTGGGGCGGCAACTACTACAAATACAAGGCCGCCGAGGTGGACGAGAACCTGATGCGCCTGCAGCTGGCCGATGCCCGCGATATGGTAAACCTGCAGATAAACCAGGCCTCGTTCAAGGCTCGCGAAAGCCTGAAGGTCTACCAGACCACAATGTCCAACCTCACCAGCGCCAACGAGAACCTGCGCTGCGCCACCGTGGGATTTAAGGAAGGCGTCATCACCACCGACGATGTCATGGCCGCACAGACCGCCTGGCTCAAGGCATACTCCGAGAATATAGACGCCATGATAGACGTACAGCTCTGCGACGTGTATCTGCGCAAAGTCCTGGGCACTCTCTCCGCCCGATAAACCACGCTTAAAAAAATCACAAGATATGTCAACCGAAAACAACAATCCGCAAACCAATGACTCGGCGGCTGTGCGCAAGGAAGGCCGCTCCATAATGATAACCATGGGAGTCGTTGTAATCATCGTGGCAGTAATCGCCGTTTTTGGATTTCTGTTCATGAACAAGCCGTCCGACACCGTGGAAGGCCAGGTTGAGGGCACTACTGTCCGCGTATCGGGCAAGATGGCCGGACGCGTAGTGGACTTTTACGTCAGCGAGGGCGACACCGTCCACGCCGGCGACACCCTCGTCCACATCCACTCGTCCATTGCCGAGGCCACCCTCTCGCAAGCCGAGGCCATGAAACAGGTTGCCGAAGCCGCCGACCGCAAGGTCGACGCCGGCACACGCCAGCAGATCATCGCTGCGGCGCAGAACATGGTAGCCACCGCCCAGGCTGCCGCCTCCATCGCGCAAAAGACCTACCAGCGCATGGAACGGCTATATAAGGAGGGCGTAGTCTCGGAGCAGAAACGCGATGAGGCCAAGGCCGCCTACGATGCCGCCACCGCGCAATTGGGAGCCGCGCGCGACCAGCTGTCGCTGGCCAAAGCCGGTGCCCAGAAAGAGGACAAAGAGGCCGCTTCGGCAATGGTCAATGCCGCCGGAGGATCCGTGGATATGGCCAAGGCCGTGCTGGAGGACAGCTACCTCACCGCTCCCTGCGACGGCACCATTGACCAGATTTACACCGAGCCCGGAGAGCTTGTGGCAATGGGCGCACCCATTATAAACATCCTCAAGGACGACAACTGGGTGACCTTCAACATCCGCGAGGACCTGCTCCCGCAGTTCCAGATGGGCAAGACCGTGACTGTGATGATTCCCGGCATCGGCAAAAAGGACATAGATGTAAAAATCTACTACATACGCGACATGGGCGACTATGCCGTATGGCGCTCCACCAAAGTGACGGGCCAGTACGACTCCCGTACTTTCGAAATCAAGGCCCGCCCCGTGGACCGCGAGAAATCCCGCGGACTGCGCCCCGGCATGTCGGCAATTTATAATCTCTGAATCACCTCCAAACACCAATAGCGATGTCGTCACTCTGGCAGTCAATAGTATATGGCTACAGGTATCTTTGCCGCCGCCGGCTTTACCTGATTGTCATGGTATTTGTACCCCTGCTTTGCACGGCCTTTTTCCTGAGCCTGATGCAAAACGGCCTGCCCGTGCGCGTCCCCACCGCAATAGTGGACCTTGACAATTCCACCATGTCGCGACAGATGACACGCAACCTGGATGCGGTACAGCTTGTGGACATAACCATGGCGTGCGAGAGCTACCAGAGTGCCCGCGCGGCGGTACAGCGCGGCGAGGTATACGGTTTCTATGTGATTCCGCGCAACTTCCAGCAGGATGCGCTGTCCGGGCGCAAGCCGGTAATCAATTATTACTGCGACATGACCTACTTTGTGCCCGGCACTTTCAGCTACAAGGGCTACAAGAGTGTCGCGGTGCAGGCCACAGCTTCGCTTATTTCCGAGACTGCTTCGTCCAAGGGACTCAGCGGCAACACTATATCGGCGCTTATCCGTCCCATATCCATAGACATCAACCCGGTGCACAACCCGTGGACCAACTACTCGCTTTACCTTACGCCGTCGTTCTCGGCAGGCGTCCTGGAGCTTATCATCATCATGGTTACAATCATGACGCTGACATACGAAATAAAAGAGGGCTCCGCGCGCCGCTGGCTCCGCGACAACCGCGGCAGCATCGTTCAGGCCGTAACCGGCAAACTGTTGCCGCAGACGCTGATATTCTGCATAGTAGGCTGGTGCATACAGGGCATGATATATGGCTTCGGACATTACCCGATAAACTGCTCGCGGTGGATACTGTTCATAACCATGCCCATATTTGTGCTGGCATGCCAGGGCTTCGGACTGTTTGTCAGCTGCGTGGTGCCCAATCCGCGCCTGGCGCTGTCCACCGGCACCCTGGTTGCGATGCTTGCCTTCTCCTTTACGGGCTTCTCCTTCCCTGTACAGAACATGTACGGGTATATGGGAGTCTTCAGCTGGCTCGCGCCGGTACGCTATTACTTCATGATTCACGTCCAGCAGGTGCTCAACGGCGTAGGGCTGTGGTATTCGCGCTGGTGGTATGTGATAATGATAGCTATGGCATTTGCGCCTGCACTGCTGCTGTGGAGATTCAAGCGGGCATGTCTGAAACAGATTTACATCCCCTAAAAACGTGACAAAGGCATGAAAATATTACGTAAAATATCCGACTGGTTCTTTGCCATGGGGCGGTGTTTTGCCCGCGAGTGGCACATCTGCCTTCACGACATGGGCGTTCTGCTGTTCTTTGTGATGCTCCCGCTGATGTACCCCATCGCCTATACACTGATTTACAATCCCGAGGTGGTGCGCAAAATGCCGGTGGCTATAGTGGACCACGACAGGACTTTTGACTCACGCAAGCTGGTGCGCGACGTAAGCGCGTCGCCCACAATGGAAGTCTACGATTATGTCCCCGATATGTCTGCCGCCAAGGACCTTATGGCGCGCGGCGACGTCTTTGCCATCCTGGAAATTCCGCGCAATTACGGCAAGAAGATCGGGCGCATGGAGACGGCGCACGCCACACTGTACACCCAGATGAGCCTGCTGCTGCGCTACCGCGGCTTTGCCAGCGCCATCACCGACGTGCAGCTTAAAGACATAGCGGAAATCACGGGCGAGCGCGCCGCCTTGCTCGGACAGGCGGGCGCACAGCTCAACGGAAAGCCCATCGAGAACGACGCGCACATGCTCGGCGACATAGAGCAGGGCTTCGCATCGTTCGTAATGCCTGGCATCCTGATACTGATACTGCAGCAGAGTATGATATTGGGAATATGCATGCTTACCGGCACCTCCCGCGAGCGGCGCCGCAAAAACCGCGGCATAGACCCGCTGCTGGTGCAGAATGTCCCGGCCACGGCGCTGATATGGGGTCGCACCTTCTGCTACACCACATTTTTTGCCGCCGCGGCAATATGGCTCCTGCATTGGGTGCCGGAGATATTCTCGCTGCCGCACTTCGGCAGTGCCAAGGACTGGATGCTGTTCATCCTGCCGTTTATAATCAGTACGGCATTCTTTGGCCAAACGCTGAGCTACTTTGTTCACGACAGGGAGTCCTCGTTTATCGTAATAGCCTTTACCTCAGTGATATTCCTGTTCCTGTCAGGTCTGACATGGCCGATGTACGCGATGCCTGACCTGTGGGTGGAGATCGGCAAACTGATACCGTCCACATGGGCCGTGCCGGGTTTTATCCGCATCAACTCCAATGCGGCGACACTTGCCGACAACTTCACGCCGTACATCTGGCTGTGGATTCTTTCAGCCGTATACTTTATCGCCTCGTGGATAGTAATCCGCCGCATCGAGCGCCGCGAGGGACCGCGCGCATACGTTAATTAGCACGCCGGACCACATAGCCCCAAAAACTATCTTAAACAAAAAAGAAGTTAAAATTTGTTGAAATTTGGCGGATTTTTACTATCTTTGCCAAAAATATGCAGTTACATAACGTTACTGCATCCTAATCCCATGACTTAAACCAGTCAATATTAGCAATTTATATATGTTATCGTTAAGCATCTTCGGAATTACGAATAACGGTCTGTTAGCCATCACGGCGGCCCTCACCGGCGCCGCGCTCGTGTTTCTGGCTATGTGGATCGCTGGTCTAATCGGCCCCCGTTCCTTCAACCCGCAGAAGGAAGAGCCGTATGAGTGCGGTATCCCCACCCGAGGCAAATCAATGTCTCAGTTCCGTGTGGGATACTATCTTTTTGCCATCCTGTTCCTGATGTTCGATGTCGAGACTGTCTTCCTGTTCCCCTGGGCCGTGCAGATGCGCGCGCTGGGCACAGCCGGACTCGTCAGCATCGCCATCTTTTTCTCAGTGTTGGTATTAGGTCTTGTATATGCCTGGAAGAAAGGAGCCTTGGAATGGAAGTAACAACAAAACACATGCCATACGACGCATGGCAGGACAACGAATACATCGAGAAGCTTGCGCAGGAGTTGCGCGACAGTGGTACCAACATCATAGTCGGCAGCCTTGACAAGCTGATAAACTGGGGCCGTTCCAACTCAATCTGGCCTCTGACCTTCGCCACAAGCTGTTGCGGAATTGAGTTTGTCAGCCTCGGTGCCGCACGCTTTGATATGGCCCGCTTCGGCTGGGAAGTTGCGCGTTCGTCACCACGACAGGCCGACTTCATGATGGTTGCCGGCACTATCGTGAACCGCATGGTTCCGGTTTTCCGCCGCCTGTACGACCAGCTTGCCGAGCCCAAATACGTAATTGCCTGCGGTTCTTGCGCCATCTCCGGCGGCCCGTTCCGCAAATCATACCATGTTGCCAAAGGCATCGAGGACATTGTCCCCGTAGATGTTTTTGTGCCGGGATGTCCCCCGCGCCCCGAGGCTATGATTTATGGCATTATGCAGTTATCGCGCAAGATGAAGGTTGAGCGGTTCTTTGGCGGTGTAAACCGTCAGGAACGCCGAATCAAGTTCTACAAAGAGCATCCCGAGTGCGAATAAGCGCAACCCCTAACCAATCAAGACAACAGCACCACACATTATTATATATATGGCAAATCTGCTGGAAAATATAGCAAAGGAATTTCCCACGGCAACAATAGAGAACGCCGAGGGAAAGACCACAATCACCGTTGACGACAAAGAATGGCACTCCCTTGCCGTAAGACTGCGCAACGATTCGCAGACTCCGATGGACTATCTTGTAACCATCGTGGGCATGGACTGGAGCGAATCCCTGGGTTGCATATACGAGCTGATGTCGTCGGCAGACCCCGAGGGCAAAATCCTTGCCGTAAAAGTCCTTGCCGTGGAACGCGACGGCAAGCCCATGATCCACTCCGTGGCAGACCTGTGGGACATCGCGGTTTATTATGAGCGCGAGGTATACGACTTTTTCGGCATCATCTTTATCGGCAACCCCGATATGCGCCGCCTCTTCCTCAGCATAGACTGGAAAGGCTACCCGCTGCGCAAAAATTATGATGACAACCCCATCCTCAACCCCGTTTCAATTGAAAACGAGCGCCAGAGCGACTTTACCGACGTATGGATGGAGGACGCCAACGGCAACGTTAGCAAAACCACACGACGCATCTTCCAGCCCGAAGATTTTGTAGTGAACATCGGCCCCCAGCACCCCGCCACACACGGCGTACTGCGCTTCCGCACTGCAGTCAACGGCGAGGAAATCAAGAAGATAGACGTGTACATGGGCTACATCCACCGCGGCATAGAAAAGCTGTGCGAGGATTTGACCTATCCGCAGACCCTGCACTTTATGGACCGAATGGACTATTTCTCGGCCCACAACTACCACCACGCGCTGTGCATGCTCTACGAGAAAGCCGCCGGCATAGAAATCTCCCGCCGCGCACAGGTAATCCGCGTGATGATGGACGAACTGAGCCGCATAGCCTCGCACTGCCTGTTCATCGGTACATACTGCATGGACCTTGGCGCCACCACGATGCTGTTCTACACACTGCGCGTGCGCGAACAGATTCTTGACATCATGGAAAAGACCTGCGGAGCGCGCATGACTTTCAACTACGACTGCATCGGCGGTGTCATGCAGGACCTTGCTCCCGACTTTGTGGAGGATGTAAAGGCGCTGTTAGCCGTTATCCCCGCCAATATCAAGGAATACAACAAGCTTTTCACCGGCAATATCATCACCAAGAACCGCCTGAAAAATGTGGGCGTCCTCAGCAATGCCGACGCCAAATCATGGGGCGTTACAGGCCCCTCGGGACGTGCTTCCGGCTGGGCTTGCGACATGCGCAAACTGCGCCCCTACAGCATTTACAGCGAGCTTGATTTTGAGGAGGTTATCGCCGAAGAAGGCGACTCTATGGCCCGTTTCAACGTCCGCATGCGCGAGATTGAGGAATCTGCCAAGATTCTGGAGCAGCTGGTGGATAATATCCCCGACGGCGAATACTGCGTGAAAGTACCCAAGGTACTGAAACTGCCCAAAGGCTCCTGGTTCCAACTCACCGAGGGCTGCCGCGGCGCTTTCGGACTGTACCTGGAGAGCGACGGCACAACCAAGCCCTACCGCCTCAAGATTGCTCCCCCGTGTCTGAATCTTGCCGCCGTCGTAGACCACATCACCGCCGGACAAAAGATTGCCGACCTTATTACCATCGGAGGCTCAATGGACTACATCGTGCCCGACATGGACCGCTAACCCCATCACGAAACTGAAAACTACACAATAATATTATGCAAGATTTCTCAGTAATCACCGATTGGATCCACACATTCCTGCTCGACACGCTCGGATGCCCGTCGTGGCTGACGGTGACAATCGAATGTCTGCTTATCGGCGTAGGCCTGTTGCTGGTATATGCCGTACTGGCACTGTTCTACATTCTGTACGAACGCAAAATCTGCGCATGGTTCCAGTGCCGCCTTGGCCCGAACCGCGTTGGCCCCTGGGGTCTGATGCAGTCCATCGCCGACATGTTCAAGATTCTTATCAAGGAGCTTATCCACCTCAAGAACATTGACAAATTCCTGTTCGCGCTTGCGCCATACCTTGTCATCATAGCCTCCATGCTCGCGTTTGCTGTGCTGCCGTGGGCTAATGGCCTGCAGGTCATAGACTTCAATATCGGAATCTTCTTCCTGCTGGCGGTATCGTCCATAGGCGTACTCGGCATTTTGCTGGCAGGATGGTCGTCGAACAATAAATTCACACTTATCGGAGCATTGCGCTCGGGCTCGCAGATGGTCAGCTATGAGCTGTCCGTAGGACTGTCCGTACTGACAATGGTATGCCTTGCCGGCTCAATGTCCGTAGGCGACATCATCGCTGCACAGGAGCGTCTGTGGTTCATATTCTCGGGCCACATCCCCGCAATCATCGCGTTCATCGTGTTCCTCATCGCCGGTACCGCCGAGACCAACCGCGGTCCGTTCGACCTCCCCGAGGCCGAGTCGGAGCTTACCGCAGGTTACCACACCGAGTACTCCGGTATCCACTTCGGTTTCTTCTACCTTGCCGAGTATCTGAACCTGTTCATTATCTCGGGCGTGGCATCGCTGATGTTCCTGGGCGGATGGATGCCCCTCCACATCCCCGGATGGGAAGGCTTCAACGACGTGATGAACGTTATCCCCGGCCTGGTATGGTTCCTGGCCAAGTGCTTCTTTATCAGCTTTATAATCATCTGGTTCAAATGGACATTCCCCCGTATCCGCATTGACCAGATGCTGAAACTGGAATGGAAATACCTGCTCCCCATCAACCTCTTCAACCTTGTCCTGATGGCAATAATCATTGTCAACGGCTGGGTTCTCTGATAGGGCAAGCAACGCAATAGCAAACAACAACACAAGATATCCCACCTCTCAATACTCACCACAATGAGCGAAAAATACGGAAAAATATCGCAAGTGATAGGCCCGGTGGTTGACGTCGCCTTTGAAGTCGGCGCCGATTCCACCATCCCCCCCATTTATACGGCCTTGAAAATTGACCGCGAAGGCGACCATCCCCTCATCCTTGAGGTAGAGCAGCACATCGGCGAAGACACCGTGCGCTGTGTGGCCATGGAAAGCACCGACGGACTGCAGCGCGGAATGCGCGTAACCAACCTGGAACGCGCCATTGCTGTACCCACCGGCTCGCAAATCAAAGGACGCCTGCTCAACGTTGTCGGCGAAGCCATCGACAACCTTCCGGCGCTGGACCGCGAAAACCTCCGTGCCATTCATCAGCCCGCTCCCGAGTTCGATGAACTTACCATCGGCACAGAAATCCTGCAGACCGGCATCAAGGTAATCGACCTGCTGGAGCCATACTCGAAAGGCGGTAAAATCGGCCTTTTCGGCGGCGCCGGCGTAGGCAAGACCGTGCTCATTATGGAACTTATCAACAATATCGCCAAAGGCCACGACGGATTCTCCGTGTTCACCGGTGTCGGCGAGCGTACCCGCGAGGGTAACGACCTGCTGCGCGAGATGATTGAAAGCGGCGTAATGCGTTACGGCGATAAGTTTAAGGAAGGCATGGAGAAGGGCGAATGGAACCTGCAGGACGTTGACATGAAAGAGCTCAACGACTCGCAGGCCACTCTGGTCTTCGGCCAGATGAACGAGCCGCCAGGCGCACGTCTGCGTGTTGCTCTTGCCGGACTTACCGTGGCCGAGCAGTTCCGCGACCAGGGCGGCGGCGGAAAGGACATCCTGCTGTTCATCGACAACATCTTCCGCTTCACCCAGGCCGGCTCCGAGGTATCAGCACTTCTGGGACGTATGCCCTCAGCGGTAGGTTATCAGCCCACCCTCGCCTCCGAGATGGGCGCTCTGCAGGAGCGTATCACATCCACAAAGAATGGTTCTATCACCTCGGTACAGGCCATATATGTGCCGGCCGACGACCTTACCGACCCCGCTCCGGCTACCACATTCAGCTTCCTGGATGCCACCACCGTGCTTTCGCGTAAAATCGCCGAGTTAGGTATCTACCCGGCCGTTGACCCCCTGGAGTCAACCTCACGAATCCTCGACCCGAATATCATCGGCGAAGACCATTACAATACCGCGCAGGCTGTGAAACAGTTGCTGCAAAAGTACAACGAGCTGCAAGACATCATCGCCATCCTCGGTGTTGACGAGCTCTCTGACGCCGACAAACTCGTCGTTGCTCGCGCACGCCGCGCTCAGCGTTTCCTGTCGCAGCCCTTCCACGTGGCCGAGCAGTTCACCGGTCTCCCCGGCATCATGGTGCCCCTGTCCGAGACTATCCGCGGATTCAAGATGATCCTCAACGGCGAGGTCGACGACCTCCCCGAGCAGGCATTCCTGAACGTCGGCACTATCGACGACGCTATCGCGAAAGGTAAGAAACTCCTTGCCGAGGTTCAGTAAATCCCTTCACGGACATCCATCCCGAAACTCCTCATCATTCAGGCGTAATAAAAACAAAACATCATGACACTAAAGATAATATCGACAACCGAAGTGGTCTTTGAAGGCACAGTCGACTCTGTCCAGCTCCCCGGAGCAATGGGCCGTTTCACGGTGCTGAACCACCACGCCTCGCTGGTATCGTCGCTGACCTCCGGCAAGATTGTCTACAAACAGTCCGACGGCGCCGAACACAGTTTCGACGTGAAAGGCGGCATCGCCGACATCGACAATAACGTAGTGTCTGTGTGCATATATTAAACCCGACCCTGATATGAAAAAGATAATAAACATCCTGCTCGCCGCCTTCCTGGCAATCGCCGTAGCGACACCGGCATACGCCGATGCCATTACCGATGCCACGCACAAGGAAGAGAAAGCCCTGAATCCCAAAGAGATCATCTTTGAGCACCTGGGCGACGGCTATGGCTGGGAAGTGCCTTTCAATCACCATAAACGCATCCCGTTGCCCGTGATTGTCAAGGTCAAGGACGGTGGTTTCCACTGCTTTATGTCCTCCCATCTGGAGCACGGAGCCGAGTATACCACAGACGGCTGCACGTTCAGGATCGCCGGCAAGGACAGCCCCTACAAGGGAAAAGTGGTGCAGATTGTTGACGGTAAAGAAGTTAAACCGTCCATTGACATCTCCATCACCAAGAATGTAGCCGCACTCCTGATTTCAATCATCTTTGTGTCGTGGCTGCTGATATGTCTCGCCCGCTACCACAAGCGCAATCCGTACAAGGCACCCCGCAAGGGCCTGGGATTCGTGGAGTTACTGGTGGAATTCATCTGGGACTCCGTAGTGAAATCCACCCTCAAGGACCAGGCGATGAAGTTTGCGCCCTATCTTATGACGGTGTTCTTCTTCATCTTCGGCATGAACCTGCTGGGACTGATAGTGATTTTCCCCGGCGGCGCAAACCTCACCGGCAATATCGCTGTGACACTGGTGCTTGCCGTGCTCACCTTCCTGGTTACCAACATCTTCGGAACCAAACATTACTGGAAAGAAATATTCTGGCCCGATGTGCCCCTGTGGCTCAAGTTCCCCCTACCCATCATGCCGATGATCGAGATTTTCGGTATGTTCACCAAACCGGCGGCACTGACAGTGCGTCTGTTCGCGAACATGATGGGCGGACACATGATTGTGCTGGTACTAACACTCCTCATCTTCATCTTCTCCGCCATCAATCCCGTGGCGGGAGGTGCAACCACAGTGGTGTCCGTTCTCTTCTGCGTATTCATGTTGCTCATAGACGTCCTCGTAAGCTTTATCCAGGCATACGTATTCACAATGCTGTCCACCATCTTCATCAGCCTCGCTCAGGAAAAAGAGCATGAGGAGGATGAGAAAGAGGCGCATAAGCTTGAAGAGAAAAGCTACCGCGAGGAAAAGAAGCACGCCACAGAAACACCGGCTCCCACACTGGCCGGAAACTGACAAACAAACGGCAATATGCCACAAACAGATAATTATCAAAAACAAATCATAAACCTCTCAAAAACTTAAAATTATGTTAGGAATATTAGCAGCAGAAGGACTCGTAGGTCTCGGCGCCAGCCTCGGCGCAGCAATTGCAGCCATCGGTGCAGGTATCGGTATCGGTAAAATCGGCGCTGCCGCAATGGAAGCCATCGCCCGCCAGCCCGAAAGCGCCGGCGACATCCGCTCGAACATGATCGTTATCGCAGCTCTCGTGGAAGGTGTTGCACTTTTCGCCGTTATCGTCTGCGTTCTCGCCCTCTTTGTTTAAGCTCCTAAACTCATCAACGCCTCCCGGCCCCGCCGCCCTAATCGCGGCGGGGCGAGAATGGCAACTAAAACTTTAACTCTCTTTAGGTTATGGAACTATTCACACCTGACTTTGGACTTATCTTCTGGATGTTTGTGGGATTCGGAATCCTCTTCCTCATCCTCTGGAAGTTCGCATGGCCCGTCATCCTCAAGACTGTAGACAACCGTGCCGACCTCATCGACAAGGGTGTTGAGTATGCCCAGAACGCCAAAATACACCTTGACAACGCTCAGAAAGAATCTGAGAAAATGCTGAACGATACACGCGCTCAGCAAGCCGACATGCTCCGCGAAGCCGACCGCATGAAGACTCAGATCATCGAGGAAGCACGCGGTGCCGCTCAGAAGGAGGCACAGAAGGTTATGGATGCCGCTCGCGTATCTATAGAACAGCAGCAGAAGGAGGCCGAGAAGCAATTCCGCGACCAGGTCAGCACCTTCGCTCTTGATATCGCTCAGAAAGTTGTCAAGAAAGAAATGGCCAACCCCACGGCGCAATCACAGCTTGTCAACACATACCTGGACGAGATAGAAAAGAATAACGACGGCAAGAAAAACAATGCCGCCGCAACCAAAGGCTGACCAACAGCCCATATATGTTAACAGATGAAGTAAATTAAAGGACTATGGACCAAGGACTTCTGCCACGACGATATGCCAAGGCGCTATATAAATACGCCGCCGAAAAAAATGCCACAGCCGATGTTTACGCTTACATGCTGGACATTGACCGGGCATTCGCGTCCACTCCCGGGCTTCAGGCCGCCATGGCCAACCCGTTTGTCAGCGACGACGAGAGACAACGCCTCGCCGCTGCCGCCGCCGGCATTGATGCCGGCAAAAGCCCGGTGCTTGAAGACTTCATCGCTCTGCTTATCAAGAACCGCCGCATAGACATACTGCACCAGACAGCACTGGCATACGCGCGGCTATACCGAAAGGAAAACAACATCTACAGCGTCATTATCGAGTCGGCGGCTCCGCTGGCCGACAGCGACCGGGAACGCATCTGCGCACTGGTGCAGAGACACCTCGCAGGCGCTACCGCCGAATTCTCGTTCAACACCGACCCGTCGCTGATTGGCGGCTTCGTGGTTAACATCGAAAACGAACGCCTCGACGCATCGGTTAAAAACGAACTTGAACAATTACGATTGAACCTCATTAAGTAAACTCCTCAAGCACAGACTTACAATGATAAATCCCAGCGAGATATCCGAAGTGCTCAAGCAACAGCTTGAAAACGTCAACAGCCACGTCTCTTTCGAAGAAACCGGTAAGGTTCTGGAGGTGGGCGACGGCGTCGCACACGTGTACGGCCTCGACAATGTAAAGGCCAACGAACTCGTCCAGTTCGAGAACGGTGTCACCGGCGTGGCTCTCAACCTTGAAGAGAGCAACGTAGGTGTGATCCTTATGGACAATGTCAACAAGGTTACCGAAGGCATGAGCGTGAAACGCACCGGCCGCATCGCCTCAATCCCCGTGGGCGAGGGCGTGTTCGGACGCGTGATTAACGTGCTGGGCCAGCCCATTGACGGCAAAGGCCCCATCGCCGGTGAACTTATTGACCTCCCCCTGGAGCGCAAAGCCCCCGGTGTGGTATACCGTCAGCCCGTAAACCAGCCGCTGCAGACCGGCCTCAAGGCCGTGGACGCAATGGTGCCCATAGGCCGCGGACAGCGCGAGCTTATCATCGGCGACCGCCAGATCGGTAAGACCGCCATCGCAATTGACACCATCATAAACCAGCGCAAAAACTTCGAGGAAGGCCACCCCGTATACTGCATATATGTTGCTATCGGACAGAAAGCATCGTCCGTCGCCGCAACCATCGAGACCCTGCGCAAATACGGCGCTCTGGACTACACCGTTGTCGTGGCTGCCACTGCAGCAGACTCCGCCTCCATGCGCTACTACGCTCCGTTTGCCGGTGTGGCCATCGGCGAATACATCCGCGACACCGGACGCGATGCACTTATCGTGTACGATGACCTGTCCAAACAGGCCGTCGCTTACCGCGAAATCTCGCTGATTCTGAAACGCCCCTCGGGACGCGAAGCTTATCCCGGCGACATCTTCTACCTGCACTCTCGCTTGCTGGAACGTGCCGCCAAAATCATTGACAACCAGGCTATGGCCGAGAAGATGAACGACCTGCCCCAGGCCCTGCGCAGCAAGGTGAAAGGCGGAGGCTCGCTCACCGCTCTCCCCATCATCGAGACTCAGGCCGGCGACGTTTCAGCATACATCCCCACAAACGTTATCTCTATCACCGACGGTCAGATTTTCCTTGAAACCGCACTCTTCAACCGCGGTATCCGACCCGCCATCAACGTAGGTATCTCGGTTTCCCGTGTGGGCGGTAACGCCCAGATCAAGTCAATGAAAAAAGTGGCCGGTACCCTGAAAATCGACCAGGCTCAGTTCCGCGAGCTGGAAGCTTTCACCAAATTCGGTGGCGACATGGACGCCGTTACAGCACGCGTTATTGACAAAGGCCGCAAAAACGAGCGCCTCCTCATCCAGCCCCAGTACAAGCCCTGGCCCGTGGCAGAACAGATTGCAGTAATATACTGTGGAGTAAACGGACTCCTTGAAAAAGTTCCCCTGGCCCAGGTGGCCGACTTTGAAAAGCAGTTCATACAGCTGATGCAGACCAAATACGCCGACACCCTCAAGACCCTTGCCGACGGCAAACTCAGCGACGAAGCCACCGTTGCCATCCGCGAGGCCGCAACTGACGTAGCAGCCCGCTTCAGCGCAAAATAACTCTCCCCGTTAAATAAACAATCACCGCAACACTTCTACAATGGCAACACTCAGAGAACTTAAAGGACGAATCGGGTCTGTAGCCTCGTCGGAAAAAATTACCGGCGCCATGAAGATGATTTCTTCGGCCAAGATGCACAAAGCCGAAGGCGCTCTGCAGCGCCTCGTGCCCTTCCGCAGCCAAATAGAGACAATCATCGGCAACGTGCTCGGCTCCGACGCCCAATTCTCATCCCCTATCGTCACCGAGCCCTCCGAAGTTCGCCGACTCGCAGTGATTGTATGGGGCAGCGACGACGGCCTCTGCGGAGCTTATAACGTGAACATATTCAAGCATCTGGCTGCATATATCAAGAGCCTCCGAAAAGACCTCGGCAATGACTTCGACATAGATATCATCCCCGTGGGACGCAAAATCGCTCGCGCGGTGACCGCCCTGGCCGATGGCTCGAGAATACACGTCGCAGAAGCGCCGCAAGGCATTGACTCCAAAAGCGACGGCGCAGTTGTCACCGAATTCATGCAGAGCCTCGAAAAAGACTTCTTAGCTAAAAAGTACGACCGCATCGACACGCTTTACATGAAGTTCTACACCGCCGGACGCCAGCGCCCGTTAGCCTCGCAGCTGCTGCCCGTGCAGCCACAGACGTTTGCCGGAACAGCATCGCAGGCCACAGGACGCCCGTATCTCTTCGAACCCTCGCCCAACGCTATCTTCAACTCGGTACTCCCGATGTTCCTGATGGCCGTAATGCAGGATATTTTCACCGAAAACCGCGCATCGGAACAGGCCGCACGCGTAATGGCGATGCAGGCCGCCAACGACAACGCCAAAAATCTGCTGGACAGCCTGCAGCTGGAATACAACAAGCTGCGTCAGCAGTCCATCACAAGCGAACTTCTTGACATCGTAGGCGGACAAGTCCGTGACTGACACCGCCACATGCCTCTATTAATAAACTGAAACGAACATCACCCAATCAACCAAAGCAACTCACAATTTAATAATGAGTAGTGTAAAAGAATACTTCAGCTCAATGGGAAGCGGATTCGCAAGCCTGATAAAAGGCCTGTCCGTAACCGGTAAAGAGTTCCTGACTCCCAAAATCACGGAAAAGTATCCGGACAACCGCGAGACACACCAGTGGCCCGAGCGTTTCCGCGCTTGCCTTGAGCTTATCTACGACAAGGACGGCAACCACAAATGCATTGCCTGCGGCACTTGCGAGCGCGTATGCCCCAACGGCACCATCTCGCTTGAAACAAAGATGGTGGACACCCTCACCGGCAAAAAGAAAAAACTGGTAAAATACAGCTACGACCTCGGCAGCTGCACTTTCTGCCAGCTGTGCGCAACAAACTGCCCCACTAACGCTCTGAACTTCAGCAACAACTTTGAGCAGGCCGTATTCACCCGTTCAAAACTGGTGAAACAGCTCAATTATCTGCCCGAAAAAGAGGAGCCCGCTCCTACCCCCGAGCAGATCGCCGCATTCAAAGAGGCTCAGGCCAAGAAAATCGCCGAAGCAAAGGCCAAAGCTGCTGCTATGGCCGCCGCTAAAGCTAAAGCTGCCGAAGCCGCAAAACCAGATGCCACCGAACCCGAAAACAAACAATAACGATATATGGACTCACTCGGAAGTTTAATCATTTACGCGATCCTGGCGCTGTCCATGGTCGGATTCGCTATCCTGGCTGTCACCACACGCAAGATTCTGCGCTCGGCAACATTCCTGCTGTTCACACTCTTCGCCACAGCCGGCGTTTACTTTATGCTTGACTACGAATTCCTCGGCGCAGTGCAGATTGCCGTGTACGCCGGCGGTATAGTAGTACTTTTCGTATTCTCTATTCTGCTCACCACTCACCCGGGCGACAACTCTGAGAAACTCCACTCTCGCCGCCGCTCCATGGGCCTGGTCGCCGCACTGGCAATGCTCGGCGTAAGCGCCTACGCGCTGATTTCGCGATGCAGCCTGCTGTGCACGCCCGCTCCGGAGATGCAGAACCCCGACATGCACAAAATCGGCGCCCAGTTGGTTGGCGATGCCGCAAACAGCGCTACTTCAGGAGCTTACCTGCTGCCTTTCGAGGCTATCTCGGTTCTCCTGCTCGCTTGCATTATCGGTGGTGTAGTTGTGGCTCGTAAACGTTAAAAGGTTTCCCGAACTGATTAAGATTTAATGACATGAACTGTATCACAGACATCCTGAACAGCATAGACATCACCCCCATCTGGTATCTCATCCCCAGCCTGCTGATGTTCTGCGCCGGAGTATATGGCTTTATGACTCGCAAGAATATGATTGCGATGCTCATCTCAATAGAGCTGATGCTCAACGCCGTAGATATTAACTTCGTGGTTTTCAACCGCTTCTTCTTCCCCCACTCCATGGAGGGTATGTTCTTCACTCTCTTCGCAATCGCTATCGCTGCCGCCGAGACAGCCCTGGCAATAGCAATTATCATCAACATCTACAGAGCCGTCAAGAACGTGGACGTGACCTCTGTCAACGAAATGAAATTCTAACGCATCATGGATATAACGACAACCCTCCCGGTACTGGCCCTGCTCATACTGGTCATACCGCTCTTCAACTTCCTGTGGCTGGGCATCGCCGGATGCAAGCTGCCGCATAAAGTTGCCGCCGCTTTCGGCATTGTGGGCATGGGCACCTGTCTGGTGTTCGCTTGCATGATCGCCTACACGTATTTCTTCGGCGGTGACGCCGCTTTCCAGACCGTCCTCGCTGACGGAACACTGGAGCGCCTGCCATACACTGTATTCGACCACACTTGGCTCGCTTTCACGCAGAACCTGGTTATCAAACTCGGTTTCTATCTTGACCCCATTTCGGCCATGATGCTCGTGGTTATCACCACAATCTCTTTCTGCGTACACCTTTACTCGCTCGGATACATGGATGGCGAACGCGGCTTCCAGCGCTACTATGCGTTCCTGTCGCTGTTCTCGTTCTCGATGCTCGGACTGGTAGTGGCAACCAACATTTTCCAGATGTACATCTTCTGGGAGCTTGTGGGCGCATCATCATACCTGCTCATCGGATTCTACTACACGCTGCCCTCTGCGGTATCGGCCTCCAAGAAAGCATTTATCGTCACCCGTTTCGCCGACCTCGGTTTCCTCATCGGCATCCTGCTGCTTTCGTTCTATACCGATACTTTCGACTTCGCTACGCTCAACAGCAATCCCGGTGCCGTATTGGCATCAACCGGCGGCGCAACCTTCATGGGCGCATCGGTTCTCACCTGGGCACTGGTGCTGATTTATGTCGGCGGTATGGGTAAATCGGCAATGATGCCGCTACACATCTGGCTCCCCGACGCTATGGAAGGTCCCACTCCCGTTTCGGCTCTTATCCACGCCGCAACCATGGTTGTCGCCGGCGTTTACCTGGTGGCACGTCTCTTCCCGCTCTATATGCTGGAATATGCCGCAACAGTATTCATCGCTGTTGTGGGCGCATGCACAGCCTTCTATGCCGCGGTGGTTGCCTGCGCCCAGATTGACATAAAACGTGTACTCGCGTTCTCCACCATCTCGCAGATCGCATTCATGATGGTGAGCCTCGGTGTTGCCTCGCTGGGCAACGGCGAAGTTTGCCACCACGGACTCGGATACATGGCATCAATGTTCCACCTGTTCACACACGCCATGTTCAAGGCCCTCCTCTTCCTGGGCGCCGGCGCACTTATCCACGCCGTACACTCCAACAACTACACTGCCATGGGCGGCCTGCGCAAGTACATGCCCATCACACATATCACATTCCTGATCGGCTGTCTGGCCATCGCCGGCATCCCGCCCTTCTCCGGGTTCTTCTCTAAGGACGAAATCCTCTCCGCTGCTTACGCATGGAGCCCCTTCATGGGCGTATGGATGACTATCGTCGCCGCTCTCACCGCATTCTACATGTTCCGCCTGTACTACCTGATTTTCTGGTGGAACGACCCCAAATTCCACCACACTCCCCACGATGCGCCCTGGTCTATGAGCATTCCCCTCGTATTCCTCGCTGCTGTAAGCTGTGTGGCAGGTTTCATCCCCTTCGGACACTACGTTACCTGGAATCACCTCACTTATGACATCCACCTGGACGGCGCTATCGCAATCTCAAGCGTGATTATCGCAATCCTCGCCATTTCCCTGGCTACAATAATGTACCGCAAGGAAAACAGCCTCCCCGCCAAATTCCGCGCCGCAATGCCCTGCCTCTGGGAATGGGCTCACCACAGATTCTACTGGGACGAGCTGTACATGTTTGTCACCCACAAGATTATCTTCAACGGTATCTGCCGACCCATCGCATGGTTCGACCGCCACATCATCGACGGCACCATGGACGGTTTCGCTTACATCACCAACAAGGCGTCATGGTCTATCCGCACCCTCCAGTCCGGTCAGATTCAGATGTACGTTTGGATTTACCTCGTCGGCGCTTTAATCATCGGCGGTATCGCAATGCTTGTCGCTCTTGCATGATTAATTTAACTGCATGACAATTTAACCCCACAATCACTCCATTTTTCCAAGGAAAAAACTAATTAACAATGTTCAGCAATATACTGATATACTTCGTGGTGATCCCCATAGTAATGCTTGGATTGCTCGCCATCTGTAAAAACGTCAAGCAAGTGCGCGCCGTGGCCGTCATCGGCTCGTCCGCACTGGTAGGCTTGTCTATCTACCTGCTGTGTGATTACCTGCAACTGCGTGCCGCCGACCCCGTCAGCCCCATGTTCTACGTGCAGAGCTGGCAGTGGTTCCCCGACCTTAACATCCACCTCGCCGTTGGCGTCGACGGCGTGAGCGTGGCAATGCTTATCCTCACCGGATTCATAGTATTCGCCGGCTCCTTCGCCTCATGGAAAATAGACCAGCCCAAGGAATTCTTCCTCTGGCTCATTCTCCTCTCCACCGGTGTGTACGGTTTCTTTATCAGCATCGACCTCTTTACAATGTTCATGTTCTACGAGGTCGCACTGATTCCCATGTACCTGCTCATCGGCCTCTGGGGCACCGGTCGCAAGGAATACTCGGCAATGAAACTCACCCTCATGCTCATGGGTGGCTCGGCATTCCTCATGCTCGGCCTCATCGGAATATACTACCACAGCGCCGCAGACCCCGCCAACCTCACCTGGAACCTGCTTGAAATCGTCAACAACGACGCTATCCCCCACGGCTGGCAGAGCTTCCTCTTCCCCATGACCTTCGTAGGCTTCGGCGTCCTCGGCGCAATGTTCCCCTTCCACACATGGAGCCCCGACGGTCACGCATGCGCCCCCACCGCGGTATCAATGCTCCACGCCGGCGTGCTTATGAAACTCGGCGGATACGGATGCTTCCGCGTGGCAATCTACTGCATGCCCTGGGCCGCTAACGAACTCGCCTGGATTTTCCTCATCCTCACCGGAATATCCGTGGTTTACGGCGCATTCTCCGCATGCGTACAGACCGACCTCAAGTACATCAACGCATACTCTTCAGTTAGCCACTGCGGCATGGTGCTCTTCGCAATCCTCATGCTCAACACCACCGCAATGACCGGCGCAATCATGCAGATGCTCTCGCATGGTCTCATGACCGCACTCTTCTTCGCACTTATCGGTATGATTTACGGACGCACACACACCCGCGACATCACCAAGATGGGCGGACTGATGCGAATCATGCCCTTCCTCGGTGTAGGATACGTAATCGCCGGTTTCGCTTCGCTCGGACTGCCCGGCCTCTCCGGTTTCGTATCGGAAATGACAATCTTCGTGGGCTCATTCGAGCACCAGGATACCTTCCACCGCGTATTCACCATCGTGGCTTGCGCATCCATCGTCATCACCGCGGTCTACATCCTCCGCGTCGTTGGCAAACTCCTCTTCGGCCCCGTTCAGGACCAGCATCACCTGCAGCTTACCGACGCCACTTGGTTCGAGAGACTCTCCACTGTCACTCTCATCGTTTGCGTCGCAGCCATCGGTTGCTTCCCCAACTTCTTTGTAGAACTGATTAAAAACACCTTCTCGCCGGCTATCTTCGCCGCGATAGGACTCAACTAATAAAAACCAGGAAAGCAAACAGCAATGGATTACTCTCAGTTTTTAGCTATGAAGCAAGAAATAGGATTGCTTGTCCTTTTCTTGGTAGTGTTCATCTACGACATTTTCATGCCCGCACGCGCCGCCAAGGCACTCCCCGGTGTTACAGCGGCAGGATTACTCATACTCACCGTGGCAGGTTTCTTCCCCTGCCTGCTGGGATGCCCCTCCGACGAGGCAATCTCGGTTTTCGGCGGCATGTATGTCAACAGCCCCATCATCACCGCAATCAAGGGCATCCTTAACATCGGCGTGTTCATCGTCCTCATCCAGTCCATCAAATGGGCCAACAGCGAAGGCATGGCCATGCGCCGCGGCGAGTTCTACGACCTGCTGCTGGTCACACTCTTCGGAATGTACCTCATGATCAGTGCCCGCCACTTCCTGCTCTTCGTCATCGGTCTGGAAAGCGCATCACTGCCCCTCGCGGCAATGGTCGCTCTTGACAAAAGCCGCTACGAGAGCCGCGAGGCCGCCATTAAATACATGATGACCGCCATATTCTCATCGGCAGTATTCATGATGGGCCTCTCATTCGTTTACGGACTCACAGGCTCGCTCTTCTTCAACGACATCTACTTCACCCTCGCGCTGGGCGAAGGCGTTAACGCCCTCCTCATCCTCGCGATGATATTAGTTATCGGCGGAATAGGATTCAAGCTCTCGCTCGTTCCCTTCCACCTCTGGACCGCCGACGTTTACCAGGGAGCCCCCACATCCGTAACCTCATACCTCTCCGTCATTTCCAAAGGCGCCGCTGCCTTCGCATTCATGGTTATACTCGCTCAGGCCTTCGGCTGCATATACGAGCAGGTGTGGGAGTGGATGCTCTACGCAATCATCATCCTCACCATCACCATCGGTAACCTCTTTGCAATCCGCCAGCGCAACATGAAGCGCTTCCTCGCCTTCTCCTCTATCTCGCAGGCCGGATACATCATGCTGGGTATCATCGCCGACAACGTTATGGGCTCTGCCGCAATGATGTACTACATCTTTGTATACATCTTCAGCAACCTCGCCGCTTTCGGCGTGGCACAGGCCGTGGAGAACCAGAGCGGCAAAATCTCCATTGATGACTACCGCGGAATGTCCAAGAGCAACCCCGCCCTGGCATTCTGCATGATGCTCGCAATGTTCTCGCTGGCAGGTATCCCCCCCTTCGCCGGATTCTTCAGCAAATTCTTCATCTTCACCGCCGCTATAAACCAAGGCTCGATAGAGATATACGTACTCGTACTCATCGCCCTCATCAACACCATCATCTCGCTCTTCTACTACCTCCTGGTGGTTAAGAGCATGTACATCACTCCCGGCGAGCCCGTTGTGGCACGATTCAAATCGGCCTGGAGCGAGCGCCTTGGCCTCATTATCACCGTCGGCGGCATCATCGCCCTCGGTATCTGCAGCTGCGTTTACAACTGGTTGCTCTCAACAGCGGCACAGTCCGAGTTCCTCAGCATATTCACACGCAGCATCTGATAGCAAAACCCGCACAACGCATAGCGCGGCGCGGCCTCAAACACGGGGCCGCGCCACTTTTTTTTAGGCCCCGTTCCCCTCATCGCCTTAGCGCTTTCGGAGAAAGAATATTTGTTAACGCAGGGGCGGTGTATTTTCGAGGAAATTTCGCAAGTTGAAGAGGGAATGTAGCGGGCTACATGACCGATGAGACTTGGCGAAATTT
>SFNC01000102.1 GCA_004554255.1 Bacteroidales bacterium | reverse complement strand
TGGTGCCGTTGGGGATAATCATAACCGTGAACCTTTATAGCCGAATTTGGGTTTAGACAGGTTCGCCTCGTCCTCGCTATCCGCATACAGCGTGTCAGCCCGTTTGCGGAGCTGTGTCCGCTGTTCCTCACTGAACGAATAGGATTGCCCGCCCTGCGAGATATTCGGGGCGAGCGACAGCCACAACAGCACGTCGGCGGTGGCGAGCTTATAAGCCTTGCCACGGAGGACGGCCAGCGTGGCCTCGTCCTGTAAGTTAAGGCCGCGCCCCTCCGCGATTTCCGTAAGGGTGTGGAGGGGTACGGGATAGGCGTTTATGCCTTTGAGGGTTTCGAGGATTTTAGCCATTGTTCACGGGGTTGTTAGCTCGCAGCGGCCTGTGAGATTGACACTTCCTTGGAGGCGGTACCGTCGCTTACGGTAAGTTTGGCGGTGCGCTGTGCGCCTGTGTTGGCGGTTACGCTGACACTAATCTTGCCGTCAGCCACGATGGCCGTAGCCCACGTCTGAGAGGAGGTTACCGAAATCTCGCCGTCGGCGTGAACTTCAACCTCCTTTGTGGAGGCTGACTTCGGGAAAGACAGCGAGGAGGGGTTGACAACGAGGCTACCAGCGCTGTCGGCATGGAGGACGTAGATACCGTCGGCGTTGTCGATGACAGGGAGGCAGAGAGCCTGTGCGGCTGTGAACTCTTCGAGCGGGTCTGTCTTGGAGTACTTGGAGATAAGTACGTGCGACCCTGCCTTCTGATAGATCACAGCGGCCACGGGGTTAGTTTCCTCTGCGAGTGTGCCATAGACAAGACGGCCTACGATTTCTTCGGGGACACCGACCACGTTGGCCTCTTTCCACGCCTCGGCGGGGCGGTCAGAACCGTCGGGGTCCTGCACCTTGAAGCTGCCCTCGACGATGTGGAATGTTGCGCCGTATTCGTCTTCGAGGGCTTCGAGGAATGCGGCGCGGCCTACGACGGGAAGCAGGTTCTCGTCAGTGATAACCTGCTGTTTGGCGTTGGCGGCGAGCAGGCGACCCTGTTTCGACTTGCGGAAAGCGTCGAAGTAACGCTTGGTAAGGTAAACGTGGCTGATAGTGTTACCGTCCTCGTCTGCCTTGTCGAAAAGCTGCTGCACGTCGTCCTGCGGGGTCGGGTTGGTGCCGAGCCACGGGTCGGCCTTGCAGTGGAATATGTGGTCGTCCTTATAGCCGAAAGACACGCGGACACCTGTGCCGTCATTGTCAGCTTCGGTTACGAGGAGCTGACCTGTGGACAGGCCGCGACGGAAGAGGATTTCCTTGGTCACGTCCATAGAGCGGATGCACTTGGTCGTGTCGTCGAAAATCTTGGAAACGATAGTGGCCTCGTCGGTGTTGCGAGCCTTGGCCACGTTGATGTCGCTGATGAGCTTTTCGCCCTTGCGGTACTTGACACCGATTTTGGGAAGCTCGCCCGTGGCGTTGCTTATGGTGTCGCGCTTTTTGAGGGGCAGCGGCGAATCGAGGGCAACGACATCAGCGGCCACAATCGAGTGATTGATTTCGGACGAACCCCATTTGAGGTCGGCCGAATACTCCTCCGTAAGCATAGTCTTGTGGAGGAGCTTGCTTTCCTGTGTTTTGCCGTTGAATTTCTCGACAATCTTGCCGATAACACGGGCGAAGTACTTGTCGACATATTCAGCGAATAATGAGCGTATCATTGCGCGAAATGTTTAATTGTGTTAATGACTTGCGGCTTATTCGTAAAGCCACTGAATGAGGGGGAGGCCAGCCTTGATAGCGTCGGTCACAGGCGCGGGGCTTGCGGCGACATTGATCTGACCCGCCGTGATGATAGCGGCGCGGGGGTCGCGCTTGAGGACGGAGGCTTTCAGTACGCCGTAGTACTTCTTGCCTGTGGGAAGTGTGTCATACACGCCTTCGGTTATGCCGAGGGGCGACACGGCCTTTGTCTTGGTGTCGATAACGAGGACGTGGCCGCTCTTGACGGACTCCACGTTAGCGGCAAGCCCCGACACGTCGAGGGTGCGACCACCTGGGATTTGGGAGATTGCCTGTACGACAACGATTGAATCGAGGCCGTCATTCAGCTCAATCTTCTCACGGGTGAGATTTGCGGTAGGCATTTCTGTCGGTTTTTTGGTGTTAATAAATCGGGTTAAATGTTCAGTTTAGACAGGACTGCGTCCACCTCCGCGTCTGTGGCTTTCGCGCCGCCGCTACCGTTGGAGGCTGCGGGCGGGGTAAAGGTCGCCCCTTTCTGCCGCATTCCGCTGAGTATGCCGTCCACCTCGGTGGTTACCTCGCCGACAAGAGTGTCGAAATCGTCGTCTTTGAGGCCGTCGAGCGATATGCGCTCGTAGGGCTTGCGGAGGGCTTCGGGCAACTTGGCGATTACCTGTGAAAGTTGCGATTTGCGGGAGGAGGTTGTGCGCTCGCTGTCGATACGGTCAAGACGCTCCTTCAGCCCCTTATTCTGTTCGGTAAGTTGCTTCAAGAGTTCGATAACCTCGTTGGAGGCCCCCCCCGTGGCGGGTGTGGTTACTGTTACAGGCTGTGTCTTCTCCCCGCCCTGTGCGGCGGGCTGTTGTACGGGCTTGCCGTCTTTGAGGCCGTGTGAGGTCTCGTAGTTCTTTACAGCCGTCTGTGCAGCTGATGTGGCGCGGCTGTCGCCGTAGCTTTCCATCATGCTGACATACTCCTGTGTGATACCGTCAACGGCGGTCTGTACCTGTTCGGCGGCTGTAACAGTCTTGGCCAACTGAGCGGCAATCCAATTCAGCACACCTGCGTTGCCCCCCTTGAACTTGGCTTGCAACGCTTCGAGAATCTGTTGTCTGTAATCCATACTGCAATAAACTGATTAGTTGAAGTTGTATATGACGCAAAGGTAGTAAAAAAATTTGAGGTGTTTATCATAAAAACACCTAAAATTTGGCTATATGGGAAATTTGTGTATAACAGGAGAAATTCGGGGTATTCACGGGGTAGTTCTTAAAAAGTGTTAAAAATAACCCGAAGCGGTTATTTTTCTCGCTGAAACATTTTGTATAATAAAAATACCTCACTTACTTTGCAGCGTGTTTAAGTAATAAACACCACGAAACCCCGAAAACGAAACGAAAATGAAGACAATGAGCCTCGCATACAGCACAGCGAACATCAACCGCAACTTCCGCATTAAGGCCGCAGGTATTGACCCGAACGGAAACAAGATTAACACCCTCGTAGGCGTAAGCGGGCTGATAGCTCTTATCGGGATTGACTTCGCCAACAAGTTTTTAGATAAAGCATTTAACAGCCTCGAAGATAGCACTTGCTGCAAGCTCCGCAGAGGTATCAGAATCACTTTTTACGGCAAATAATAACCCCCCAAAAATAACAGCGATATGAACACCCCGTTTTTACTGACCCTATGGGTCGAAGTATTTATAGCCGCCCGCGCCGCCCGCGCTATCAATGCGCGCCCCGCACTCGCCGAAGTTCTCAAACAGGTTTCAGAAAACGAATGGGAAGCCTCAACTTACAGCCGCAGCGACGTAACCAATATCCGCGAGATTATCAACGAGCAAATGGCTGAGTATGACATCGTAGAATATGAAATCGAAATCCATTAAGCCGCTATGAAGAAGATAAACCTCACACCCGCACAGGCGTATGCACAGCGCATAATCGCCGCCGTTGATAACCTGCTCGACTCTCCCGACGACAAGGACACAATCGCGGACATTCAAATGATGATCCTCGAACGCCCCAAGACACTCCGCTGCGCCCTTGCAGCTTATCTGTATAAATCTCAATCCGCTCAACTCCAAAGACGATGAAACAGCAGACAATCGAAGCCGCGTATCTCGCGGGCTATGAACCCTCACAGGACGGCCTCACAGGCGAAGCCCTCTATCGTGAAGCACTTGAATACCTTACCCGCCTGTATTAACCCTCAAGCAATCAACTCAAATCAATAACCACGGGGCGGGACACGCGCCCGCCCCACAACACCCAAAAAACAATGGAAGCAACCATTATGAACCCCACCGCCTCCGCACAGGCAACCGCCCTCCAGCAGGGTCTCAACGATGTAGTTATCAACAAAGTTCAGCGTATGATTGACGGCAAGGCCGTCGGCGTACAGGCCACCATGCAGCGACTCCTCGACGAGGGCAAGCTGCAACAGGACTATATCGCGCCCCTCGGTGTGAACCTGCGCCGCAAGGAGCATAACCCCGTGATCACGTTCACGGGCGGGGACACGCCCCTCACGATGAATATGCCCGACGGGCAGTTCAGCCTCCACGACAACGCTATCGGACAGCTCGCCGACCGCATGGGAGTCCCGCAACGCTATCTCCGCACTCTCGCTTCGGGCGACGTATGGAGCAAGCAGCTCGCCGCCCACGTGTTGAACGAACACAGCTCTTGGACGGAGCGCAGCCGCGTTTTGGTTCGCGCCGTAGGCACACAGGTTCGCGCCGTGTTATCCGACAGCTACCGCCGCCTCGACAGCGTACAGATACTGACGGCTTTCGTTGAGGAAGCTGCGGGGCAAGGCGCGGTTATCGCTGACGCGCTTATGACCGACACGAAGATATGGGCTGAAACAATCCTCCCGCAGCCTATCATCGTACCAACCCGCAACAACGGCAATGTAGTTATCTTCGCGGGGGCGCGGTTCAGCACCTCGGACTACGGCAACGGCTCGGTTGATATGCGAGCCTTCCTGCTGAACGGGGCTTGCCTCAATGGCATGGTTCGCGAGAGCGTGATGAAACAGGTACACCTCGGCTCGAAGCTCCCCGACAACCTCGCCCTCAGCCAGCGCACCTACGAACTCGACACACAGACGACCACCTCGGCTATCCGCGACCTTACCAGGGGGCTGTTTAGCCGCGACACCCTCGAACGCAAGGCCTACGAGATACAGGGCGCGAGCGAAATCGAAGTTGACCTCGACCGCGAGATCACTCGCCTCACAAAGAGCGGCTCGCTGCTGAAAAGCGAGGGCGAGGAGGTTGAAAAAATCCTCATGCGCAACGACCCCGAAGACGGAGTACAGGGCGCGGCTACCCTATGGAAGCTCACACAGGCCATAACAGCCCACGCCCGCGACCTCACTCCCGAACGCAGCCGCGAGCTGCACGAGATTTCGGGCAACCTTATGAACCGAGTTAAGCTCAACTAATCAACCGCCTGTAACGACAACCGCCCGACAGCCCGCCATAATAGCCCGCTGTCGGGCTTATAACCACCCAAGTTATGATGACAACCCAAATATCGTTTCCCACCCGCGAGCGGCTTGATAAGCACCTCGCCGTGTATCTGAGTATCGGCTATCAGCGGCTAACAGGGCGGCGTTGCCCCAACGGCACGAAGCATAAAATCCTGTTACGCCATGACGGCCTAATATACCCGATTTATCACCTGTAACACCCCGCAAACGTATATGACAACCAAGACAACCGACAAACATCGACGTGCGGCCTTATACGCCGCCACACAGGCCGAGCGCACCGCTCAGCTGAACCTCCGAACCGCCTCTATCAACAGGGCGTGGCATGAAATGAAATTGAAACACCCCGACGCAATCCTCCTGTTCCGCGTAGGCGACTTCTACGAGATATACGGGGAGGACGCGAAAGCCGCCTCCGACACTCTCGGTCTGACACTATGCCGCCGCGATGTCGGAAGCAATGTCGGGAATGATGTCGGAAAGACAATATCCCTGTGTGGCTTCCCGCACCACGCCCTCGACAGTTATCTCCCGAAGTTAGTGCGGGCGGGCTTCCGTGTGGCTATCACGGAGGACTTCGCCGACATAACAGCCCCGACACAGCCCGCGTGGGACGGCAAAGGTAAATGAGTTATCGCTGTATTATCGCGGCGATAACCCCGTTAAAAGTGAATTATCGCAAGTTTTCGACACTGATAACCCCATAGTATAGTAGAGTATAGTAGAGTAGAGTATAGTAAAGTAGAGTATAGATAAATAAATTTATCCTTATAGAGGTATATACGCCTGTAAAACAGGCTATGCACCACTGAAAACTGATTATATGAATAATTTGCCCCAACATCAAGACTGCCCCGAAACAGGGCGCAAACAGGACTTCATCTATCGGGTGGAGTTCATCGACTGCCCGCTGATAGGCGACAATCGTAAGGATTTTTTCTTTCACAGCCTCGCGGCGATCTACGAAGTGTTCACGCCCGAACAGGTGGGCTGCAAGGTAACCCGCCTGTGGAACCTCGGCGTGGCAGATGGCAATAGCTATCACGGGCGGCTCTGTTCCGTGACCCGCGAGCCTATTATGCGAAAACGACATAAACGCCCGTAAATCGCGCGCAAAACTTTGAATGGTAAAATGCTCCCGCTCAAATAAGTAAACGCGAAATACGGCGATTTCGAGAAAAATAACTAATTTTGCAGTATTATGAAAGAATATGAGAAATATTTAGACTCCCTTTCCGATGAGGAATTTTTCAGGCCAGCAAAAAAACAAAACATCGGCATGGATGATACCCCGTACATCAAAACGGAAGTAGGGCAAACCCCGAGTGGAGGCGCATTCTCGCGAGCTTTTTATTATGACAAAGATAGGAAGCCCTGCGTCCCAGAAGAAGCCATCTTTGTCAATATTGTTGAATATGACAAAGATGGCAACAGAATAAACGAGGTTTATGGTAAAATGGGCTTATAACTTTTTAGACAAGCGTTGTGCCATTTTCCTTATATAAGCCGCCCTGTTCGGATAAGATTTTTTGAACCATTTGTGATTTGTAATATATTCGCGCATTGATTCAGCAAAATCTTCGGAGTGATT
>SFNC01000101.1 GCA_004554255.1 Bacteroidales bacterium | reverse complement strand
ATCATTGGTCAGCAAGGAGACAAGTTTAGGCTGTTTGCCTTTCTTGATGTCAATGTATGTGATTATCCGGGCAATATGGTTAATGTCATCCTTGCGGAACACCACGACCTGCTCCCGATACTCCATGAGTCCCTGCGGGTTCTGGTGCATGCAGTCCACAAGTACCGCGTAATTGAGATTCTTCTTCATTTTGGTGACATACACGACTCCGCGGTCGGTCAGTTCCTCGAATTTGGCATAGTTGATGTAGGCGCGGTCCATCGCCGCTATCTCATCACGCTTGTAATGGCTCGGGGCAAGCATGAACGAGTCGTTTGTCGCCGCCGATGTGAACTGCACCTCACAGGGAACGCCCTCGTTGGCATGTATCACTGCGTGCACCTTTATGCCACCTTTCTTCTTGCCTGTATTGGGATGGCGTCCCACACCCTTGAATATGGTATTGGAGAACAATGACACGGTGGTTGAATCGATGATACGCAACCGTTTTACCCAGTCTTCAGTGCCGCCACGTCGGCTGTCCGATGAAAGAATGTCTTTGTTGGCGTCATAAAGGTCCCGGTACACATCCTCAAAGAACTTCTCTGAGCGCCTGGCATTTGCATCAGACAGAGTGCTGCGCTTGGGCACGGTATCAATCCCAACATGATGTAGCTTGCGGACTTCGGCCGTCATGGACGTCTCTATTTCACGCAAAGAGTCGAACCGCTGTATCACCGCATACAGCATTGTCAGCAGATGTGTGTAGCCGTCGAAGCTCTTTACATACTTCTCTCCGCCGTGTTTGCGGCTCATTTCAACAATTTTTTCGCGGTCAAGCGATTTTATCAGCTGACCATATATCGGCAGTCCGAAGAAATTACTACTTTTACTCATGGTTATTCATGGTTTGTTTGGCGACACCAAAATAACCATTTAGGGCTGACTCCTGCAAATGGAATCAGCCCTAATTTTCGCCTGCCTCAAAAATTTTTTACGGACAGTAATAAATTTCAATATTTTGCCCTTGCGGCCCGAGGGGTCAAATCCCGCGTGCCCGAAGGGGTCAATCACGCGCGCCTTTTCCGGCGTGCTACCTGACAACCACTTTTTCAATCTTGTCGCCGGCTTTTACGATGTAGAATCCCGGAGCGACGTAAGTGGTTTCGGTGCCTGATGTGGTCGAAATTCCACTTATCGACGTGATTGTATACGTGTCGACGCCGGTCACTTTGATATAGCCTGCGCCGCTGCGGATGTCGATGCCGTCGTTCGACTCAATCTTGTCGACTGCGGTTGCATTTTTCCTCATAATCATTCGCATTGCGCCGTTGTCGACCTCGACTACCAAGCTATAGAACGGACCTAATTCCGGATTGAGGTAAGTTCTGCCGGTGAACGATTTGTCGGTGCTGATTGCGCAGTAGTCGTCACTGCTGATGTATTCTTCGCCTTGCTTGCCGTGCATAAGCATTATTCCGTCTTTCTCGACGAGCACTTGCGGCCAATCGTTTACGTAGCCGATATTCCATGCGGGAACGAAGCTGGCAACGTGATATTCGGTAGTGCCGCTATAGCCGAGTTTGAGTTTTGTGCCGTTGTAGGTTGTGTCGGCTGCGCGACCGTTGATTAGTCGGATTTTGAAGCCTTCGTACTCTTCCGTTGCGGCATCGTAGAGCAACACGGTGTTGATGCCCAAGTCGACGATGATGTTGTAGGTGCCGGAGGTTATGCCGTAGTACACTTCACGGTCGTTGATTAACGACTCGGTGGGGAATTCGGCAACGGCTTCCTCGTTAGCGCCCCAGCGGTCTAATTTGACGGTATTCCATGCGTATGCCGATACGTCGCGACGTGGAAGTACGGAGGTGAAACAGAAGTAACTCTTGTTTGTATATTTCTCTTCGGGCAGCACGATGTTTTTGCCGAAATATTGATTCGGTGCGGTTTTGACGAGCACGTTGCGTTCGTCGAAGAGGTTCCAGTTGCAGTCGTAGATTTCGCCGAGACCCTTATTGCGGACAATGTAGAGTATGTTAGGCTCGTCGCCGAGTGTCACTGTGCCGTTGTTGAGGTCGATGGTTGCGTAATACTTGCCGGTTGCGCCGAGTGCGTAGCAAGCCGACGTGTTGAGCAGTGCGGCGCCGCAAGTTTTGGTTTCGCCCATCGCGATTGCCTCTGACGACGTGTTGCCGCAATACTTATAGTTGGGATTCGTCGGGTCGCAGCAGTTCGACGTGAAGTAGAACGTGCCGTCGTCGGTTGCTCCGGATGCGTAACTTATGGTGACGTAGTAGATGCCGTTGCCTGCGTTGTGGCATTTGATGAGTTCATCGTTTGCCGAAGAGTAGGTTCGCTCGTTGACGTTACCGACGAGATACAAATCGTTGGGCATTGGTTTTGTGCCGGAAATGTAAATGCGATTGTCGGTAGGCGACAGAACGATGTCGTAGACGCCGTAGGGTGTGAACGACGACTTCTCGTTAGTGCCGCGGTTGAGTCGGATTTCGTCGCCGGCGGTGACGTACGAATCGCGTTCGTTCGACAGTTTTGTGCCGTAGAAGTTGTCAATCTTGCATCCAGCCGCACCGGTCGGCGAAGCAACAAATCGATACCAACCGCTCTGGTAGTCGGCTTCTTTGACGATGTGCACGTCTTTGAACACATATTGTCCGTTGCTGTTTCTTACGGCAGGCTGCGATGCGTCGTAGAGGTCCCACGTTGCCTGCATGTTTGTTGAGTGGACGAAGTAGATAACGTCGGGCAGTTCGCCAGTGCCGGCTTCTCTGACGCTGATTGTACCTTTTCGTGTGTCGATGGTAGCGTAATACATCGTGTTAGCCTTCGGCAGCGAGAACTTGTAGTTGCCTGCCGACGGGATTGCGACGAATTGGCGTGCCGTGCCCGGTTGGAGAGTTGTTGAGGCATTGCTTGCGCCATAGCGATTTGCCATCACTGTGGCGTTGTCGCCGAGCGTCGACGAGAAGGTGAACGAGTTGCGGTTAGTGGCATCGCTTGTCCACAGGTTGACGTAGAAGATTCCGTTGCCGGCGTTGTAGCATTCGAACACGTCCGACTTGGTGTAAGTGTCTTTCCACGACTGCGAGCCGAATACCGAGCCTACAACGTAAAGATTGTCGGGCACGTCGGTGTTGATGTTCGACGATTGTCGAGCGCACACGGTGATGCGGTCGATGTCGGGCGACCAACCACCGGAGGGCGAAACGAGGGCGAATGTGTTGTTTGCGCCTGCCTTAAACGGAACGTCGAGGTGTATCCACGAGCAATTTGTGGTAAGGTAGTCGATGCCGTTGCCGGTAAAGGTTATCGTGCCGAAGCTTGTGCCGTTGACCAGACATTCCGCCGTGCGGTCGTCTTTGGTGGTGTAGTAGATGGTAACGGTGTAGAAGTCGTCTTTGGGCACGTTGATGCCTTTGAACGTGAGTTTGCGACCTTTGCCGAATTGTCCGACGATTTTGTTGCCTGAAGTGAAAGGCAGTTCGGCGTCGGTGACGGTTTCGACGGTCAAGCCTTCGCTGAGTTCGTTAGCCGACGATTCTGCCTCGTAGGTCGTTTCTGTTGCCGGCATTTCGAGGTTGGCGTTCTCCGAAATCTGAACGAGGAAGCCGCCTTCGTTGATTTCGGCAATCGAAAGCGTTGTGGCAGAGGTCACACTCTTCTTTTCGACCACCACTTTGTTACGCTTGTCGCCGTCGCGATAGATGTAGGCTGTGTAGGTCTTTCCTGCGGGAATGAGTTGCGACAGGTTGATGTTTGCCGTGCGAGCCGACACTGTCAGCCCGGCGAGCCACCAGTCGTTGCCTTTGCGGCGTGCGATGGTGAGATATTTCGACAACGCACCTTCGAGCAAACGACTTTCGTCCCACGTTGCCGGAATGCGTTTTGTGATAACTGCCGGACCGTATGGCAACAGATGCTGATACGATTCGGTTATGTGGAGCAGTCCGTTCTCGTAAGCCACGCTCAGACCGAGGTTTTGTGCAAACGAGAAGTTTTGGTTGAGTCTGCCCGACACCATTGCGAAGTCGATAGGTGTATAGTCAGCCGGACCGACCACGTTGCGGGTCAGCAAGTTGCAGATGTGGTGCTTGGTTGTCATAAAGCCGCGGTTTTTCTCCGACAAGAACACGTTTTCGCCACCCAGGATACCTTCGTAAGAAAGCACGTGCGGGTAGGTGCGTCGAAGTCCGGAGGGACGTGTACAGCCGTGGAAGTTGACGTTCATCTGATATTTCGCTGTGAGCTTGAGTAGCAATTCCATGCGTTCCGCCGTTTCGCGTGAGTCGTCTTCCCAGAAGTCGATTTTCACACCGCTAACGCCCCATTCTTTCCATTTTCGGAGCGTTGCGTCCATATTTTCGTTGGAGAAAGCCGTAGTTTTCGCGAGTCGTGAGTCGCCCCAGAGGAGCACTTTTACGCCTTTCGACACGGCATATTTCACGGTGTTGCGGATGGCAGCTTCGTTCCAACCGCCGTCTACGAGCACGTATTTCCAACCCATTCGGGCTGCCATATCGATATACTTTTTGTCGGCATCCAATCGAGAGAGGCTGCCGTAACCTTTGTTCTCTGAGCCACCCCAGTCCCACGACGATGTGCCGGGTTCAATCCACGACATGTCGGCAACCACCGATGGCTTGCAGAGGTTTTCTTGCATCGTAGAGGCAAAAATCGTGGGCAAATCGCCTATCTGAAGTGTGCGCCACGGCGTCTCTAACGGCAGTTTTACGGTAAGGTTGTTTTTAACGTCTTCTTTGTATGCTTGGTAGCTGTCGCCGGCGTGTTGCCACATTAAGCATCCTGTCGGCGACGAATAAGCCTTGAGTAGCGAGATAGAGTAGGTGCCCACGTTTTCAGCCTCGCTGATGAGGATATTCTGACTGCCCGAGCCGACCAACACCGGTTCGTTGAAACGCGGGTCGGAAGCATCGGTCACTGCCGTATTCCAGTTGGTAAATTCTCCGTATGTGCCGTATTGTCCGTAGTAGGATTCGTACGGGAAGTTTTTCGGCCAGCTTTTCTGGCTGGCAAATTTGCAGCCGAGTATGTATTTGAAACTTGTCGGGTTGACTGCCGAGGCTTCGTCTTTGATGATGATGCTCGACTTGCCGTTTTGGTTCGGAATGACATAGCGGAACGCCACGCCGTCGTTCGACGCGCGGAAGACGATGTCGAAAGGCTGTCCGGCTGCAGTCTGCAAGTGGATTGTCAGTTCGCGGCAATTATTCACATAAGTGCTTGTCTTTCCCGACGGTAGGTAGTAGGTTTCGTTTATTTGGCGCGATTCTGCGCTTATGATTTTCAGGTTTTGTGTGTAGTCGACAGCGTCGGAAACGAGTCCGAGCGGCGATTTGTTGACCACCCATTCGTTGTTGCTTATTACCTTATAATAAGGCTTGCCGTTTTCGATGGTCGACACCAAGCCGATTTTTCCGTTCGGCGACCACACTTCGTTGTAGGGATTTACCTTCGGTGCGTCGGAATTGGCAAACGGCGTCGTTTGCAGGAGCATCGTTTGGTTGTCGAGGCTTATGCGGGCATAAAGCGTCACGCCGCGATATTCCGCCGGCAGGGCATAACTCGACGTCACGTTGTAGACGTCGCCGCGGCAAAGCACGTTCGAGCCGACCGCGATAGTTTGGTTGCTCGCCGAACCGGCATAGCGGTGTTTGTCGCTGTCGGATGCGTTTCCGTTGGCGCGCGAAGTGAAAGCAAATGCTATGCCGCTCAGATTCGATGCGTTGGGCACGATGGTTGCGTAGTAGCATTTCTCCGAAGCCACATATTTGAGTTTCTCACCGCTGCCGCGTTGGTCCCATGTCATGCCGTTGACGGTGCCGACGAGATATAAATCGGGGTGCGAAGGATTGATAGTCAACTGTTTGGTTTGTCGGTTGAACGAGACGTCGAAAGTACCTTCTTTATTGGTGAAGAGCGCCAGTTCCGCACCCGATGTGAGTGTCGCTGTTCCGTCCTCAAGAAGGATTGACGTTGTGAGTCCGTAGCGTTCGGCATTGATTACCGACCATTGGTTGCCGTTGGCGGCGGAAACGTAGTAATAGCATTTATTTGAGCCGTCGGCAGCCTGAAACTTCATCGGCAATTCCGAGCCTGAGTATTGCTGCGATGTGCCAACCCGATTGAGTTGCACGGCGATGTCTTGCGGCTTGCCGTCTTTCATGTTTCTAAGCAGATACATCACGTCGGGAGTGTAACTGCTGTTGACTGTTATTGTGTTGGATGCCAAGTCGATAGTGAGCATGTAACTGCCTGCTTTGTTGGGCAGCGCATAGTCGGTAACCGTGCCGGTTGCCGCTTTCAGAGTTTTGCTTTGTCCGTTAGAAAAGCGGACAATCGACGATTCGGGCGAGCCGTATACTTTGCGGTTTGTTACATTATCACCTAAAGTCTCGGTGAGACGGAAGTTGCCGTAGTACTTTCCGCTGTTGTCGCCACTCGAGTTCATCACCCGATAGACCAACGCTTGGTACTTTCCGTTGCCAAGGTTAGCGCATTTGACGGCGTTGTTGTAACTCCAGGTCATGTCGCTGATGTTGCCTACAACCCATAGATTTGTGGGGTAGGCTGCCACAAGGGATAACGATCCCAGTAGCACCGTTACAATTAAAGCAAATATTCTACACATGTGTTCTATGTTATGTAAGTATTAATCTATTCAAAAGGTAATACTCTTATTCTTCAAATAGGTTTTGTTTTTGGTAATTGGTGCAAATTTAATAATTCTTTCGGATTTGCTATGTTTTTTTTGGAAAAATATTATTCTATCCAATGTAAAGATGAGAAGTTGCATATTAAACAGAGCACGCTTAG
>SFNC01000100.1 GCA_004554255.1 Bacteroidales bacterium | reverse complement strand
GAAGAGCAGAATAAACACGATTATTCCGATATAAAAGTATGATGTCCGTTTCATTTCTTCAGGGCGGTGATAAGATATTTTTTATAAGCTTCGGTAAGTTCGTCGGGGGTAATTCCGAGCAGCGACAGGCGTCTGAAAATCTCGGGGAGATCATTCTCCTTAAGCCGGGTGATACGGATATTCCGCACCTTTTCGGGTGCCTCCTCCGTAAGAAAGAAGCCGATGCCACGACGATTTACTATAATTTCCTCGCGCGTAAGAGTCTCGTAAGTCCGCATCACGGTGTTCGGATTCACCTGCACCAGCACGGCATAGTCGCGCACAGAAGGCAGCCTGTCTCCCGGCCTGATGTTTCCGGCCTGGATATCGTCGTAGATCCTTTCGGCGATCTGCAGATATATTGCTTTGTTATTTTCCTTGAACATAAATTACCAGCGGTTTTGGACCTCGGATTCCTTGAGGCGATAATAAGATACGACATGCAGGGCGACGGTAACCGCAAGTGCGGCAAGCACCAAAGACCAGAAGTACACGTCGAAGTCTATCAGATTAATTGATATTTCGTCCGGGAAGAAAATCTGAATCGAAAAACAGACCAGAAATCCCGCTGCCACGCATAGACCGGCACTTAATCCGAGAGTTTTCAGGAATGACTTCCCGGGGAAGAAAATGCTTCCGGCGGCAAAGAACGCCTGCGCCATAAGTAACAGTATCGGAACAACGACTGCTATATGCCAGTCGTCCGCGCCACTGAAAGTCAGCATGTACGAAACGGGCGTGGCCACCGCCAGTTCGGGGCCGGCAGCTACAGATACAATCGCCATTCTCGTCCAGTCGGCCAGGAAAGCGCAAACATAGAAAGCCACAATCGGGAACACTATGCTCGTCAGGAAATAAGTGACATATTTCGCACGCACGCCAACGGGCAGGCAAAGATTGGCGAGGCGGCCTTCCTTGGAGGACATAGTGCCGAACATCGCCGACGCACAGGCGATAAAAGCGCACAGGCCCAGGCCTATATTGTTCACCATTACGTTTACTGTATTATCCTCAGGCACAAAGTGTACCGTATGGTAAGACACGATATCGTCTATATAACCGATGCAATAGTTTACTGCGAGAAGGAAATACATCAGCAGCACTATAAGAAGCTGAATCTTCCATGTGGAGCGCCAGTACAGATTTAGATATTGCTTAAAGTTCGTCATGGTGCTGTGTTTTTAAAGCGTTATCAATCAGTGTATTCATGTGCTCATGCTCGCGCATCACATAGTCGAACAGCATTTCCAGGTTCACGGGCGATTCGTCGCCGTCCAAATTTTCCACCATAATATTATAGCCTCCGGGAGCGGGAACGGAGTCTATGGCGCCTTCCGTGGCATCGGCGGGCACATTGAGGCGGAAAGCCACAGCGCTCTGAATTTCCGAGACACTATGGTTGAACAGCAGATTGCCGCGGTCCATGATAATTATCTGTTCCAGCATCTGCTCCAGGTCGCGCACCTGGTGGGTGCTGATTATCACTGTAGTATCCTCATCAAGAACACCGGCCATAAGTCGGCGCAAAGCTGCCTTGCCGGGGATGTCAAGGCCGTTTGTGGGCTCATCCATCAGCAGTAGTTTGGGGCGGCATGCGAGAGCGAACGACAGGTACACCTTCTTCTTCTGACCCATGGAGAGGGCGTTGAGTTTATTGATGTCCGTAATGCGGAATTCCTCTATGCAACGCTCCATAATCTCGCGTGAGAAGCGGGGATACAGAGAGCCGTAAAGAGTCATGAAACGATTGATATTCATGGACGGAAGAGTGATTTCCTCCGGTACGAGCATCATTTCAGCAAGAGTCTCCGGGCGACGGTCGCGGGTATTTACGCCATCAAACACCACCCTGCCTTTGCGTGGCGTTAGCGCACCCATAATCAGGTGAAGCAGAGTGGTCTTACCCGTGCCGTTGGGAGCCAATAACCCGGCCACCACTCCTTGCGGCAACTGTAGCGACAGATTGTCTATGACCAGCTTGCAGCTATGGCCATATCCAAAGGAAAGATTCTGAATGTCAAGCATATAAATATGATTATAAAGATTAGATACGGAAGTATGAGAGTAGCTGTACTTGTGTATGAGTGAATTAATACACTGCAAAAGTAATACAACTCTTTCAATCCACCAAATTTCCGCTGATTTTTTTTCAAAAATAGAGTTATTTGCGTAACTTTGCACAATTGAATATACAACCCCCGTAAAACCGTCCATAATGAATAAGAATACAATATTCCCGGCACCGCTGAAAGAAGGCGACCTGATAGCCATTGTCAGCCCGGCCGGGCCCATCGACGAAGACCTTGTCTCGGGTGCAAAGAAAGTGCTTGAGGGCGAGGGCTGGCGCGTGAAGGTGATGCCTCACGCCCTCGGCCGCAGCGGTATATACGCCGGCACCGACGACGAACGCTTCAAAGACCTCGCCGAGGCCCTCACCGACCCCAGAGTGAAAGCTGTGCTCTGCAGTCGCGGCGGATACGGCGTGGTACATATAATGGAACGGCTTGACGACATAGACCTGCGCAAAAACGCAAAGTGGGTGATCGGATTCAGCGACATCTCGGCACTGCATGCGGCAATGGGCCGACAAGGTGTAGCCTCGCTGCACGCCTCCATGGCCTCGCACCTCACAAAATTCGGCGCGAACGACCCGGACACGCAGAGCCTGTTTGCCATGCTGCGCGGCGAGCGCCCGGCATTTACCATGCCCGCCAACTCACTTGACCGCCCCGGAATTGCCGAAGGAGTGCTGATGGGCGGAAACCTGGCAGTGCTCGCCGACCTGATAAATACGCGATACGACATGATACGCCCCGACACCATCCTCTTTGTCGAGGACGTATCGGAACCCATATACAAGACCGAGCGCATATTCTACCAGCTGCGCATATCCGGCGTGCTGCCGCGTCTGCGAGGACTGATTGTAGGACAGTTCACCGAGTGCAAACCGGACAAAAGCTACCAGACCACCGAGCAGATGATTGCCGACATGGTGGCCCCATACAACTACCCGGTGGCCTTCGGCGCCCCAATCGGACATGTAGACCACAACATCCCCGTTATAGAGAACGCCTACGTCACGCTAAAAGTGACCTCGGAAGGCGACAACCACCTGATATACTGGCCCTGACAATAAATATATACACTGATGGAACAGTCTAAAGCAGACGGCATCGCGGTATACGCCGGGTCGTCGAACAACATAAATCCCCTGTATTTCGAGGCTGCCGAAGCTATCGGCGCCGACATAGCCCGTCGCGGGCTCGTCACCGTAAACGGAGGTGGCGACATGGGCCTCATGGGCGCTACCATAAACGGCGCGCTTGCCGCCGGCGGCAAAACCGTGGGCGTGCTTCCCCGGTTCATGATGGACAAAGGATGGGCGCACCCGCAGCTCACGGAGTGCCTGGTTGTCAAGGACATGCACGAGCGCAAAGCCACAATGGCGCGCCTGTCGCGCGGCGTAATCGCCCTGCCCGGCGGCATAGGTACCTTCGAGGAGCTTACCGAGATGATGACCTGGCGCAAGTTAGGCCTCTTTAAGGGTAATGTGGTGATACTGAACCTTAACGGATTCTACGACCCCCTGCTGGAGATGTTCCGCCGGGCCGGTGACGAGGGCTTCATGCGCGACGGACTCGCCGACGTTACGGACGACCCGCTGGAGGCCGTGGCTCTCGCCGCACGTTAAATTAACAAAGAGGCTGTTTAATGACTCAGGATTCATTGCAAATATCCGCCGAGACACCGGAGCAGGACGTCCATATAGAGAATGAGGCGCCGGCGCGGACTGTGCGGGAAAAACCGCGCGCCGAGTCTGCCGACACCGCCGTTTACGCCGATTCCCTGGCGGCGGACAGCCTCTATGCCGATTCCATTGCCGCCACAATAGCCGCTCCGGTGGCCAAACCCGCTCCTCCCCCACCCCCTCCGGCGTGGACAACCGGGCTGGAGCCGGTGAGCCTACCGGCACGCGCAGACCGCGACTCCACCATCATGACCTCGCTGGTGGTAGTGCTGCTGCTGATAATACTCTGCATACAAAAGAGCCGCAGACTCCTGCCCATGCTCTTCAAGGACCTGTGGCGCGTGCGGAACCGCAAGAAGAGCTTCGACGAGCATACAGCCAACGAGGACCGCAGCATCACCGTCTTCGGCCTGCAGCTTACCATATATCTGGCTATTCTGCTCAGCGCGGGCATAGACCTGGCCGCCGGGCGACCTCCGCTGATAGACACAGCCATGTCGCTGTTGCCGGCATTAGCGTTGTGCGCGGCTTTTTACCTGTTCCAGATTTCGGCATACTGGGCTGTTGGTTTCGCGTTTTCCACATCTACCGGCCGACGCATGTGGCTGCGCGGTTTCAATGCCATTCAGACATTCCTGGGATTCGCCCTGGCCATCCCCGCGCTGACGGTGATTTTTTATCCCGATGCGTCGCGAACGGCACTGATTGTGGCCGCTTTTTGCTATATTTTAGCGCGTATTGTATTTATTTCTAAGGGTTTTAGAATTTTTTACCACAATTATTGGTCTTTACTCTATTTTATTTTGTACCTTTGCACCCTTGAAATAGCACCTCTGTTTATTTTATATCGTTTAGCCACCACGTTCAGCCTGTAAATCTGTGCATATACGGCCTTGACCAAGGCTCCGAACGGCAAAAATATTCACGCAAGTTTAAGAACAAAATACTTCCAGAAAGGTGAAAGTAACAAAGATTCTTGTATCTCAACCCAAACCGTCGACGGGAAAATCACCTTACTACGACATTGCCGAGAAATACGGTGTTGAAGTAGTATTCCGTCCGTTTATCAAAGTAGAGGGTCTTCCGGCCCGAGAGTTCCGTCAGCAGAAAGTTTCTCTGCCGGACTTTACCGCCGTGATATTCACTGCAAAAACAGCTATTGACCATTTCTTCCGCCTGGCCGAAGAGATGCGCTTCACTGTTCCCGAAACAATGAAATATTTCTGCACCACCAAGTCCATCGCCGATTACCTGCAGAAATACACCATTTACCGCAAACGCAAGATTTTTAAAGCCGAAACGGGAAAAATAGCCGACCTTGTTCCTTATTTCCTTAAACATAAGAACGAAAAGTACCTTTACGCCGTCAGCGAGGTTAACAACGGCGACGACGCCAAAGTGCTTGAGGACCACAAACTTAACTTTACTCGTGCGGTGATGTACCGTACGGTAAGCAACGACTTTGGTCCGGACGAGGCATTTGACTATGACATGCTCGCCTTCTTCAGCCCGCAGGGAATAGAGAGCCTCACCAAAAACTTCCCCGACTACCAGCAGGGCGACACCGTAATCGCCACCTTCGGCGCCAACACTGCCAAAGCCGCCAAAGAGGCCGGACTGCGCGTAGACGTAGAGGCCCCAAACCCTGCCGCTCCCTCCATGACCGGAGCTATAGAACTGTACCTGAAAGAGTCCAACGGAGTCGCCACTGCCGACTGACCACTTGGCCATCAACCGATTATGAATACGCCGGACACAGCAAACTCTGCTGTTTCAGCCACCGGAAAGGGGCTGAGGCTGTACAAAAAGGAGAAACTGTGCTCGGCGATTGCCATATCGCAACTGTTTGGCGCAGAACGCCTTAAGGACAGCTCCACAGCCGAGATACACAGCGCGCTGGCATACCCGCTGCGCTGCGTATGGCGCGAAAACAACCGCCGGCGCTCCGACGCGCCAATACAGTTTCTGATTTCAATACCCAAGAAACGCCTGCGCCATGCCGTGGACCGCGTGCTCATGCGCCGCCGTGTGCGCGAGGCCTTCAGGCTTAATCATCAGGAGTTTCCGCAACCCGGCAGCCGGCGCATAGACGTGGCATTCATTTATATCGGCAACGGAACCGAGCCATATGCCAAGGTGGAACGCGCCGTGCAACGCCTGCTGAAAGGCATGCAGAAATGAAACTGCTGAAAGCCATAACAGACTGTCAGAAAGCTGCTTTGGTGTGGCTTCTCACCCTGCCGATACTGTTTTACCGCGCCTGCATATCGCCAATGCTCCCTAACTCCTGCCGGTTTACCCCCACCTGCAGCGCATACGCGTTGGAGGCACTGCGCAAACACGGCCCCATAAAGGGCATTTGGCTGACAATCAGACGCCTGTCCCGCTGTCATCCGTGGGGCGGCAGCGGATACGACCCTGTACCATGACTCTCCCGCAATACTTTTATAATATAGACGTACACACCCACGACCGCAACCCTGATCATGAGGCGATCGTGAGCATCACCCCGCGCGACAGCTTCGGAGACAACCCGTGGTATAGCGTAGGCATACACCCCTGGGAGGCCGATGAAGCCACCGCCGCCGACTGGCAGAAATTAGAGGCCATGGCCGCCGACACCCGGTGCGTGGCCATAGGCGAATGCGGCCTTGACAACAAACGCGGCCCCGCGCCGGAAATACAGGAGGCGGCATTCCGGCGTCAGGTACTCCTTGCCGAAAGCACGCATAAACCCCTGATAATCCACTGCGTAGGCTGCGTTGACGCCCTCTTGCGCATACGCCGCGAGATGCGCCCCGCCATGCCCTGGATACTCCACGGATTTCGCGGCAAACCCCGGCAGGCACAGCAACTGACGGCACACGGACTGTACCTATCCCTGGGCACACGACACAACCCCGACGTCCCCGCCGCAGTCCCCGCCTCGCACCTCCTCCACGAAACCGACTGACAACCGGACGGACTAAGACCCCGTTCCCCAATATTTGTTAATGCAGGGGCGGTGTATTTTCGAGGAAATTTCGCAAGTTGAAGAGGGAATGTAGCGGGCTACATGACCGAT
>SFNC01000099.1 GCA_004554255.1 Bacteroidales bacterium | reverse complement strand
TCAACCCAGTTGCCTGTGGCGTAGGTCGACTCGGGGACAATCTTCCACCACCAGCCGGAGGCGGCGTCGGCAGCGGAGATGTCAACCTTGATTGAGAAGGCGGGGTCGTCGTAGACATCCTTGTCGGAGTGGTTGAGTTTGATGGCCTGAGCCACTGACCAGCCGTTGACGGTTCCCAGCAGATAGTAGTTCTGCTCGATAACGAGGGAGGAGGGATAAGGCTTAACTATGAGCGAGAAGGGGCCCCAGTAATAGTCGGGGTTGCCGAGGCGCACCTGCGCCTGGTCCTTTACAGCGTAGGCGGCAAAACGAGCGTACACAGTGCGCTGTTTGGGGCCCTTGCTGATGTTTGCCACGTATACGCCCTGCAGGTCGTCGGGGTTTACAACAATCTGATTGTCGACAACGGATGCAGGTACTTCGCAAATCTTGGAGAAAGTATCGTCGGCAGACATCTGCATAACAACATTCAGCTCGTAATCCGAGGGGAAGTTGACGAGGCTGATGTCGGCGACCTTGATATTTGCGTAACTGTTGTTGAGGGCTTCGAGGTCAAGAACCGAAGACAGCTGCTCGGTGGCAGTGAGTTTCAGGTCATCGACTTTGAATTCAACAGGAGCGGGGTTCTGCGGGATATCGATGATTTCAGTGTCATCGCAGGCGGTGAAAGCCAAGCCCAGAGCCACTGCTGATAATAAAGCTATTTTCTTCATATTATTTATCTTTTAGCGGTTTGGGATTATCAATTGGCGGGAGCGATAGACAGATTCATTGTGTTCATATCCACGCGAATAGACATAAGGCCACCGGGCCAATCGGGGAAGCTGAACGAGCCTTTACCTTTAACCATGGGACCGGCATAGGAGTTGTTGGCGTCCAGGGCGCAGTCAACGGCGTTATCGTCGGCCTGCGAGCCGTAAGAGTCAGTATCCCAGTTTGTAAGGCTTGTGTAGAAACGGAACATAGCCGAGCCCTGGTCCACCTGGAAGGTGCCGTAGTATACATTCGAGCCTATTTCCTCGTCCTTCTCGAACAGGCGCCACTCGGCATAGTGGTCGGCGTTACCGGCAGAGGGGCCGACCCAGCCTTCGGGAGCACCTACGAGGTAGATGAACTTGGGCGAGGGGATTGCGAAGTAAGGCATAACGTTGTTGAGGGTGCAGTAGTTCTTGGCAACGACCTTGGAGTTAGCAACAGCCGAAATCTCGCAAGTGGGCTTGATGTAAACCTTCATTGCAGAAGTGAAAACATATCCGGCGTCATCCTTGGTGAGACCTAAGAGCTTGCAGATTGCCTGTGCCAGGTCCACGTCCTTGAACATGATTCTGGAGGCGGAATTTTCGGCAGCGATTTCAGCAAATTTCCCAAACGAGGGGTCCAGCGACACCTGCGCGCCATATACGGTGGGAGCTATGGGAGCGCCGAAGTCGGGGGCACTCTTGCAGACAATCTCGAAGGTGCCTTTCTCGGTCAGCTCGTAATACTGATTTGCGAACGCGGGCTCGTAAACTTCAAACGAGTCGGATGTAGCCTGCTGGAATTTAGGCTTTTTCTCATCCTCACAGCTTGTCAGGCCGAGCACTGTTGCGAGTGCAATCAGAAATAAAGATATTTTTTTCATGTTGTAAAAATTATTTTTATTGATGGCCCGTTTCCCTGCTCCCGTATGCCGGGAGCAGGCACGGGGCCGAGGATGACATCAATAGTTGGGGTTCTGTTTGAAAGTAGGCTGAGCGGCCAGGATGTTTGTGGGAATGGGCATGATGTCCATGTAAGAGCGGAAGCTCTGACCTTTCTGGTTAAGCTGGTTGCCCTTGTAAGCCCACATGTAAGCCGATCCTGAGAATTTCTTGTGACGCACCAGGTCGGTACGGCGAGAAAGCTCCCAGTAGAGCTCGCGGCAGCGCTCGTCGAGGATGTTGTCGGCGGTGAGGTTGCCGGCGGTCCACTCGGAAACACCTGCGCGGCGGCGCACATTGTTCACATAATCAAGAGCCTTTGAGGCCGAACCGGTGCCGTTCATGATGTAAGCTTCGGTGTACATCAGGTAAACGTCGGCAAGACGGAACAGGGGCAGGTCGGTGTCCACCCAAGTCTCTGCGCGGGCGGGGCCGTTGCCGTAGATACCGCCGTTTTCAGGCGCCCATTCGCCATCCTGACCGGCGATGAGGTTTGTGAACTTGATAACGGCGTAACCGTCGCTGAACTGGCTGTATTTTTTGTTTGCCTTGTTGTAACCGTTTGATTCCATGCACCATTCCGAGCAACGGATATCGTTGGGATCATCATTGAACTTGTTGGAGAACTGCTCTGTGGCGTGCATACATTTCCAGGGGTTGTTGATACCGTAGTCGGCCGAGCTCATGAAGCCGTCCTCGGCTGAGTTGCCGTTGCAGGTGGCTGCAGAGATCAGGAACTGAGTGCCGCCGTAAGCCTGGGTGTACTGGTGGTCGTAAGGAATACCCCAGAGGATTTCGTTCTCGGCGGGGTTTGAGCCACCGGGCATGTAGCGGTCGTTGGACGCGCTGAACAGGTACATGTAGTGCTTGGCCAGACCGGTGTTATCGAAACCGCCGCCCTGGTGACGGGCGATGATATCCTCGCAGAGTTTCTGGCAACGCTCGTAACCGTTTACATTATTTGCGGTGTAAACCTGAGCGTTGAGGAGCAGGCGGGCGTGGAGAGCCTGAACGCCGTCCAGACCTACGCGGCCGTACTCGGTCTTGTCACCAGGGAATTCCTCGGCGAACTGAGTCTCGATGTCGGTGAGTTCCTTGTCAAGCCAGTTGAAGATGAACTCACGGCTCTTCTGCTCGGGAGCAGCGCCGAGTTCGTCGCTGTCCAGGGTGAAAGAACCCTGACCGAAAATATCCACAACCCAGTAGTATGAGAGAGCGCGCAGAGCGCGTGCTTCCAGTACCATCTTGCGGACGCCGGGCTGGGTATTGCTGTTTGCCAGACGGATAAAGTCGTTGCAGACAGCGATGTGCGAGTACAGACGTGAGTAAGTACCGAAGATATTGGGATTATCCTTACCCCAGGTGTTGGTGATAAGGTCCACAACGCCGAGATCTGCGTGAATCCAGATAACCTCGTCGGTTGTGAATTCGTTCATCATGAACAGTGCGCGGGTGTACTGCGAAGTACCACCGTCCAGACCGGAGATGTCGCAGTCGCCGTTGGGGCCGGTCTGACCCGAGTATGCCAGACCGCCATAGCATTTGTTGAGCACGTTCTGGTAGTCAGCCTCTGTGAGGGAGCTACCGGGAACCAGGTTGGGGTCGTTGGGTTCGAGGTCCAGGTCGCCCACACAAGAAGTGAGGGACATAGCGGCTCCGAACAGACCGGCGGTTAATATTTTGATATATGCTTTCATATAAATATTTTAATGATTGCTGATTACAAATTATGATATTTCGGAGCTGATTAGAAAGTGGCAACCAGACCTACAGAATATGTGCGGGAGCGCGGGTAAACGTTGTTGTCGATACCGCCCTGAACCTCGGGATCAAGGCCGTCATATTTTGTAATGATGAAGGGGTTCTGCACGGCGCCGTAAACGCGCAGGCGCAGTTTGTTTGCCAGCAGGTTCTCCCAAGTGTAACCGAGAGTGATGTTGTCGCAACGCAGGAACGAAGCGTTCTCCAGGAAGTAGTCTGACATGTAGTAGTTTGCGTTGGATCTATCCTGGAAGTAGAAGTCGGTCTTTATAACGTTGCTGAGGCCGTATGCGTCGATACCGCTGATAGCCGAGTTGGTGGCTTTCACGTTGTCGTAAACATAGTTGCCGATAGATGCACGGAGGCTGAAGCCGAGGTCCCAGTGTTTCCAGTTGAAGTTATGCGACATTGTCATAACCACTTTGGGGTCTGAGCTGTGCATCAGCAGTTTGTCGTCGGAGTTGATCTGACCGTCGTTGTTCTGGTCCACGAACACGCCTTCCAGGGGCTTGCCGTCCTTGTCGTAAACCTGCTGGAGCAGATAGAACGCGCCTGCGGGATAGCCTACGTGATAACCCTTTACGGTGTTACCGGTAGCGCCCGAGATACCGCCGTGGGTGATGGTCTCGTTTGCGTCGGAGAGGGCAGTGATTTCGTTGTGGTTGTAGCCTACGTTGTAGTTCACGGTCCATGTGAAGTCCTTGGTTACAATGGGACGTGCGCTGATGTTGAATTCAACACCATAGTTCTCGAGGTCGCCAATGTTGCGGTTCATCATGTTTACAGTAGACGAACCGGCGGGGATTGTAACGAACGAGAGCAGGTCGGTGGTCTTGCGGTAGTAACCTTCGATGCTGGCGGTGATGCGGTTGTTGAGGAAACCGAGGTCGAAACCTGCATTGTAGGTGGTGGTGGTCTCCCACTTCAGGTCTGGGTTGTAGTTCTGACCCTGGAGGAAGTAACCGGGCAGGTAAGTGATGTTGCCGTTGTTGTCTACCACGGGATAGAACGAGCCGGGACCGGCGATAGAGTACATGGGCAGGTAGTTGCAGGTGGAGCCTACGTCCTGCTGACCGGTTTTACCCCAGCCGAGACGGAGCTTGAATTCGTTCCACCAGTTTGCTTTCCAGAAGCTTTCCTGGCTGATGCGCCATCCGAGAGCCACCGAGGGGAATACGCCCCAGCGGTTGTCCTTTGAGAAACGCGAGGTAGCATCGCCACGGACTGTTGCGGTGAGCAGGTAGCGGTCCTTGAAGGTGTAGTTGAAACGGCCGAAGAACGACAGCAGCTGCAGGCGCTCGGCGTAGTGGTAGTTACCGTTGGGGTCAACCAGGTCGTTGGCAAAGTTCTGGCCGATGGCGTCGATGGTGCCGGGGTTGACGTTCATGGAGTAAGTGTAGTTGCTAAAGTCGAAAGTCGGCTGATAGAAACCGGCAGTGGTGGGACGGCCGCCTTCAGAAGCAGCACCGAGCTGACGCTCGTTCTTGGAGAAGCGCTGCCATGAGTAACCGGCTGTAACGTCAAAGTTAGAGTAGATTGATTCTACTTCCTTGCGGTAGTTGAGGTAGAAGTCCAGCAGAGTGTTGGCCTTGTACTGTTTGCGATAAGACTCGTAACCGGCACCGTCTTTGCGGTGGTTCCAGTAAGTTCTGGGGGTGTTTGCCTTGGTGATGTTCCATTCGCGTGCGCCGGTGACGTCGTAACCGAGGTTCAGGTTTGCGTGGAGTTCGGGGAGGAAGTGGAACGAGTAGTCGAACTGAACGTTACCGTTAGAACGGAGAACGTCAGAGTGGTTGTCGAATCCCTTTACATAGCTCATGGGGTTGCGCTGTGCGTTCTGTTCCACAGTCACAGAACCGTCGGGAGCTGTGTTGATCCAAGTGAAGAAGCCGCCGAACATGTACTCCTGGCCGCTGTCGCCACCCGAGATGGGATAGTTGCTGTATACGGGCTTGGTGGGGTCCATGGCCATGGCTGCAGCAACGGCGCTGCCGCCCTCGGAGAAGCGGTTGTGCACGTAGTAGCCGTGGAGGTTTACGTTAATTGACAGGTGGTCGTCGAACAAATTCGGAGCCAGTGACATACCTAAAGTGGCGCGGTCCATGGCCGAGCCCTTGATGATACCGTTTGAGTTCGTGTACGAAGCGTCGAAGCGGTAAGGCATGTTGTGGGTGGTACCGGCAACAGAGAGGCTGTAGTCGGACGATACGGTGGTGTGCATCACTTCCTTCTGCCAGTTGGTGTTGTAGTTCTTGCCGCCGTAGAACAGACGCTCCTGCGAAGATTCTGCGCAGTTGGCCTTTACAAAGTTGGCGAATTCAGTGCCGTTGAGCACGTCCCATGTCTTGGCTACAGTGTTTACATACACGTTTGCCGCGAAGTTCACCTTGGGAGCGCCGGATGTACCTTTCTTGGTGGTGATGATGATGACACCGTTGGATGCGCGGCTACCATAGATAGCGGTTGCCGAAGCGTCCTTGAGGACAGTCATGGACTCGATAGACTCCGGCGAAATCATACCCAGAGCATTGCCCATACCCCAAACGCCGCCGTTATCCAGGGGCACACCGTCCACTACGATAAGGGGGTCGTTGTTAGCGTTCAGCGACGAGCCGCCGCGCACGCGGATAGTAGCGTTGCCTTCGGGACCACCGTCGGTGGTTACAACCACACCGGGGGTCTGGCCCACCAGCATGTTCTGTACCGAAGTTGCGAGGCCGGCCTCGATTTCATCGGGTTTGATAACGGCAACCGATCCGGTTGCGTCTTCTTTCTTGACTGTACCATAACCGATAACCACCAGCTCGTTCAGCACCTGGTTGTCGCTCTGCAGGTTTACGGTAATTTTGGTGCGGCCGTTCAGAGGCACGGTCTGTGTCTGTGCGCCTACATAAGAGACAACGAGTACGGCGTTTGCCGACGGTACGGAAATGGTAAAGTTTCCGTCCAGGTCCGTTGCGGCGCCTGTGCCGGGTTGTCCTTGCACTGTGACACTGGCGCCGATAGCGGGTTCGCCGTCAGGGTCAATGACGGTACCTGTCACGGTTACCTTCTGTGCCAAAGCGGGGATAAACATGAACAGTGCCATTGCTATGGCAAGCCATGCTTTCCGGTTCATTTGAAAACAAATGTTCTTCATGCAACAAGTTTTTTTAGTTAGACTATTTATGAATATTGTGTTATTTAGTTATTTCTCTTTATATATAAATGTGTATGTTCGCTGTTTTGCCATGGGCACCGACACGCACACAGAGACACCGGAACGGCACCGCAGATGGTAACGCTCCGAAGGCTGTCGCTAAAAGTCCTTACCTGAAAGTTTTCGTGGCATAGATACCTGGTCACTATTAGTTCCCATAGGCTACAGGCGAACGTTAATCCTGTAATGGTTTGATTTTCAATATAATTATAATTTT
>SFNC01000098.1 GCA_004554255.1 Bacteroidales bacterium | reverse complement strand
GCGGTAAGGTCGTTGGGGACTTCCATTGACGTAGCCACATTTGCCATGCTTTCTATCGGGAATCTCTCGTCATAAATAGGCGCGAAGCTCACCGAATCGACTTTGGTATAGTACCGGTTGGAGTTAAAGGAGTCGAAATAATATGCATCTCCCGGCAAAAGATAATATCCTGTCGGGAAGAGTGACACCAGGTCGTCACGCGTAACCGAGGTGGGAACGAACATGGATGAGTCTGCCGTAGCAATTACATGCTGTAAATCCTCAATAAGGTTTTCTTCGTCCTCCTCCATTTCCGTACCGTGAATCAGCGAGTAAGTGTAAGGAATCACCAAATCCACGATATTCTTGTCGTTTCGAGACCAAAGAATCCGATATGCCTTACCGTCGATATTACGTACTGAGACAGACACTAACGAATCGGCATACAATGCGGGGAGAGCTGAGAACGAGCCTTTGCGGAACGAGCCGCCCACATCGTTGAGCATGCGTGTAGCCGAGCGGCGATCCATCTTAAGGACATCAACAAGAGCGAGGCGCTCCACTACATCGAAAGCCGGCGAATATGCCGCCTGGCGGTGCGGGCCGGTAAAAACAGAATATCCTATGTGCGTAACCTTGCCGTTACGCACAGATACGGTTATCGGTTTGCTCTTATAGCTTAATGCCGCCACATGGTCGCCGTCGTCAAGCCTCAGGATTGTGTCCGTAAGCCCCATGGACTGAGCCATTTCCGCGAGCAATGAAGCGCGGAAAGACTCGGCGGCGAAAGAGGTTCCGCCGGCAACGCACACAGCCAGAAAGGCGAATATAATCCTGATTACAGACATTCTGCCGGGGGACATCAAAGTTCCTGATTAATGCCCATTACAAACTTTTCGTCGCCGTTACGGAAAACGAATTTACCCTGACGCAGACGTCCGTCAACGAATTTGGCGGAATAAACACGGTCGCCGCGCTCCACTTTAATAACCGTGCCGTAACCGTCGTTCAGAGGAATGGTCATGCTGCGCGAGAATACAAATTGTCCGATGCCATGGGCCTTACCACCCTGACGCGGGCCGATGTAATAACCATTGGCAGTGTTCAACTTTTTACTCTCTGCGGTATCAGATGTTTTAGTTTCCTTTTTGGCCTTTTTTCCTTTGACTTTTTCCTCGGTTTTATTATTGGCTACGGGCTCTTCCACCTCTTCTTCCTCACCGATAAAATCGGGCTCCGGTTCGGGGATATCATCGTCATCGGTAAAGACTTCCTCGCCCTCGTCAATGTCTATGAAGGGCTCATCCTCGCTCTCACCGACTATTTCGGACTCCAACTGTTCTGTAAGCTCCCTTTCGGACTTATCTGCGGCCTTGTCCTTGAAGAAGAAATACCAGGCTGCGAATCCGCCACCGCCCAGCAACAGCACAGCGGCAGCGACTATTATGATAATCATAGCGGTCTTAGACCCTTTTTTCTTACTACTATTATTATCGGAAAGTCTTAGCGGTTCACCACAATCGGGACAAACAAGGGGCTCTCCCTCGGGGATATCTATAAAACTACGGAAACATTCAGGATTGTCGCAAACGCAATGTTGCATTCTGTTTTTACTGCTCATAAGATATTCGTGTTAAAAATATGGTATTAATGTTTTATATTCAATGATTGGACTCTATGCCACAAAGTTAATAATTATTTTTAATATTTTAGCAGACAATATGATTATTTGACAATTTAACCCCATAAAATATAGTTTTACAAACCGTATGCACGCATATTCATTATATTATGACGAGATTGTAAATAATATTTACTCATTTAGGCTGAAATTTCCGAACGAGCTGAAAATGGTGCCAAGATTTTGGTTATTTCGCGGAAATGCAGTACTTTTGTAGGAGTTTAGAAAACAAAACACTATACTAACAATATCTTATGGCAACAAAACCGTATAAGTATCAGAAAATGTTCCCCCTTGGTCCGGACACAACCGAGTACTACCATCTCACTTCCGACTATGTGAAAGTAGAGAACTGGGGCGGACATGAATTCTTAGTAGTAGACCCGGAGGCTCTTACCGTCCTGGCCCGCCAGTGCACACACGACAACGCATTCATGCTGCGTCGCGAGCATAACGCCATGGTGGCCAAAATCCTGAGCGATCCCGAGGCCAGCGACAATGACAAGTTCGTGGCACTGACAATGCTCCGTAATGCCGAAGTTGCGGCAAAAGGCCAGCTGCCTTTCTGCCAGGATACCGGCACAGCAATCATTCACGGCGAAAAGGGCCAGAACGTGTACACCGGATGCGATGACGAGGAGAAACTTTCGCGCGGCGTATACGACACTTATACCACCGACAATCTCCGTTACAGCCAGAATGCGCCCCTGAACATGTACGACGAGGTGAATACCGGCTGCAATCTGCCCGCACAGATTGACATTCACGCCACCGAAGGCGACGAATATCACTTCCTGTTTGTGGCCAAAGGCGGCGGCTCGGCAAACAAGACATACCTTTATCAGGAAACCAAGGCTCTTATCAACCCCAAGACCCTCATCCCCTTCCTGGTAGAGAAAATGAAATCTTTAGGCACCGCAGCATGTCCTCCCTATCACATCGCCTTCGTTATCGGCGGCACTTCGGCTGAAAAGAACCTTGAGACCGTAAAGAAAGCATCCGTAAAATATTACGACAATCTGCCCACTCACGGCAACGAATTAGGCCACGCCTTCCGCGATATAGAGCTGGAAAACGAGCTCAAGAAATGCAGTGAGGAGCTGGGCCTTGGCGCACAGTTCGGCGGCAAGAGCTTCGCTCACGACATTCGCGTGATACGCCTGCCCCGCCATGGTGCATCGTGCCCCGTAGGTCTTGGCGTAAGCTGCTCGGCCGACCGCAATATCAAGGCAAAAATCAACCGTGAGGGCCTCTGGATTGAGAAACTGGATGACAATCCCGGCGAACTCATCCCCGAGGAACTGCGCAAAGCCGGTGAAGGCAATGTAGTTACCATTGACCTTGACCGTCCCATGCCCGAGATTCTTGCCGAGCTCACCAAATATCCCGTAAGCACCCGCCTGTCGCTCAACGGCACCATCATTGTGGGCCGCGACATCGCTCACGCCAAAATCAAAGAGCGCCTTGACGCCGGCGAGGAAATGCCCCAGTACCTCAAGGACCATCCCATTTACTATGCCGGCCCCGCCAAAACGCCCAAAGGAATGCCCTCCGGCTCCTTCGGCCCCACAACTGCCGGACGTATGGACCCGTATGTAGACCAGTTCCAGGCTGCCGGCGGTTCTATGGTGATGATCGCCAAAGGAAACCGCTCGAAACAGGTTACAGACGCCTGCAAAAAGCACGGTGGCTTCTACCTGGGCTCTATCGGCGGTCCCGCCGCTGTTCTTGCCCAGAACTCCATCAAGGAAGTTGAGCTTCTTGAGTACCCCGAACTGGGCATGGAGGCTATCTGGAAAATCCGTGTTGAAAACTTCCCCGCATTCATCCTCGTTGATGACAAGGGCAACGATTTCTTCACACAGATTTCAGAGAAATGCAAGGCCTGCGGCCTGAAGTAATCTGACTTTCAGACAATAAAAAACGGAGCCGCCCACGCCGGGCGGCTCCGTTTTTTATTGTCCGTTTCAGTTATTTTTTCTTGGACAGTTTGTCCAGGAGTACGCGTACGGATGCTTCAAGCTGGGCATCACGGCCGGCAGCTACGTCTCCGGGATTGTTATACACTTCCACATCGGGGTTAAGCTGCTTGTTCTCAAGCGGTTCGCCATGTGTATCAAGCGATGTTACCTGTGGTATGCCAAACACAAGGGTCGGGTCAATCTGTGTCTCCCACCATACGGCGGTCATGGTTCCGGGAACGGGAGCACCCACAACATCGCCGATTTTAAGTGTCTGATATACATACGGAGTTCCGTGCGCATCGGAATAGTTGGACTCGTTGACAAGCATCACCGAGGGTTTGGTCCACTGCGAGAACGGGTCCGAACCGATATACTTGCCACGCGGAGTGTATCTTACATATTCCTTACCGTTCAGCAGCAGAGCCACATCATTGTGCAGCCATCCTCCGCCGTTCCAGCGAGTGTCCACTACAACAGCCTCGCGGTTACGGTATTTGCCGAGCAGCTTGCTGTATACGGCACGGAATGAGGGCGAATCCATGCCCTGGATATGTACATAACCTATACGGCCGCCGGACAGTGAGTCTACAACCGCCTCGTTACGCTCAACCCATCGCTGATATAGCAAGTCGCGCTGACGTCCCGAGCTTATGGGCTTGATTTTGATGTCGTTGGTCTTACCGTCGGCATGACGGACAGTAAGGCGTACCTTGCGGCCGACCTTGCCCTCAAGCAGTGCATCGACATCGGTATCAGCAAGAATCTCGTTGCCGTCTATCGCAGTGATGACATCACCGGCCTTGACACCCACCTTTTTGTCGGCGAGCGGGCCACGCGGAATCACCTCCTCCACTTTCAGCCCGTTTCCATCGCCGGTCTGGTCGAAGAACGCGCCAAGCACTGCTGTGCTCATTCTGGCTCCGGGGGCGGAATAACGGCCTCCGGTATGGCTGGCGTTAAGTTCTCCGAGAATCTCGGACAGCAACTGCGCAAAATCGTAATTATTATTAATGTGAGGCAGGAAACGGCGATAATTCTCGCCATACATGGGCCAGTCCGTGCCATGCAGATTTACATCATGGAATTTGTCGGCAACCTGACGAAGCATGTGGTCGTAGATATACTCGCGCTCCAACGACGGCTTGCGGTCGTATTCGGCCTCAAACTCCACGTTCTCCTTCTTACCGTCGGCAAGCGAAATCTTGCTGATGCCCGAGCCGGAGATCACGAAAATGTTTTCCATTTTCTTGTCGGGCACAAAGCCGCCGCTGACGCCTGCGGCCAGCACTTTGGTCTCGCCTTTGCGCAGATTACGCTCCATCAGCGCGGGGCCGTCGGTGCGGTTGTAGTCAATGTAATACAGCTTGGTGCCGTCGTTGTTGAGACGATAGCTGCCCATTGATGTTGACGCGCCGGTTATCCTGCGTGTGCGGTAATTGCGGTTTGCAAGGTCAAATTCAAGAGGCTTGACATCGTCGGCCTTTTTGTCGGCTTCCTTCTTGTCCTTCTTCTTGCTGTCTTTTTTCTTGTCTTTGTCCTTGTTCTTGTCGGCTTTTTCAGCCTCGTCCTTGGCCTCCTTGGCAAGAGCCGCTTCTTCCTCGGTGCGGTTGAACTCATCCCAGGCGTCACCGTCAAGAATCATGACTTCCACGTCTTGCTGTTCGCCCCAGCTTCCATGGCTGCGCAGGCCGTATTTTCCTGTGGTGTATGTAACCGCGCGACCATCCATGGCAAAATGCGCGTTGCTGTTAGAGTAGCCGCTCTCTGTAAGGTCAATAACCTCTGTACCATCAGCCTTTACAAGTGCGATGTCGGTGTTGTTCCAGCCGCCTACACCGATGTAGTCGGCAAGCAGCCAACGGCTGTCGGGCGACCATGAGAACGAAACATCACCATCGGTATAACTGTAGTTGAACTCTCCGGGCAATGCAGTCACAACCTTCTTGGTCTTTAAATCCAGAACCTGAAGTATGGTACGGTCTTCCAGGAACGCCACTTTTTTGCCGTCGGGGCTGAATTCGGGCCACTGCGCCGGCTTATCTGATTTGTACAGCAGCTCCTCCACAATGTCATCGGCATAACAGAGCGGCTGTTTGTCGTCCTTTGCCTTGGCTGTGAACAGCTGCCACAATCCGTCGCGTTCGCTGTCATAAATCAGCTGTTTGCCGTCGGGGCTCCACTCCACCGAGCGCTCCTGGCCGGATGTATTAGTGATGCGGCGTGTGGTCTTATATTTTGTGGACGTCACGTAAACATCGCCACGCAAGACGAATGCCACCTGCTTGCCGTCAGGCGAGGGGCTCATGTTGGATGCTCCGGAGGTACGCAGTGACTTTATCTTGTCCGAATCATAATCGTCACCAACGATGTTTACACCTACCTTTACAGGCTGCTGACCCGGCACAAGGGTATATAACTCGCCGTTCCAGCTGAAAGCAAGAGTACCGTCGGCGCCGCGCGACAGCGAGCGCACGGGATGATTCTTGAACGTGGTGAGCTGCTTCTCCGCTCCGGTTGTGAGATTGCGGGTATAAACGTTCAATGTCCCGTCTTTCTCGCTGATATATGCCATGTTATCGGCGTCAATCCATACCGGCGACTGGTCCGGGCCGTTGAAATCAGTTATTTTGGTGTATTTGTCACCGTCCAGCAACCATATATCGGCAGTAGAGGAAGATCGCTCATGCTTGCGCAGAACATCCTCGAAACCCTTGCGGTCCTGATAGAGGATACGTCCGTCCTTGCCAATGCTCAGCGCCGTAACCTGAACATCCTTGAACAGACGGGGACGTCCTCCGTTAACACTGATGGTGTAAATCTGCTGAGTGGACGGGCTGCGTAGAGCCTGCGCGGTTCCGGTTCCGGATGTGGTGAACAACACTGTGGAATTATCCAGGAAGGCTACCGGGTTTTCGTTTCCCGAGGCTGTTGTAAGGCGCTTGGCCGTGCCGCCGGCCGCCGGGATAACATAAATGTCCATGCTGCCGTCTCGGTCGCTGGCAAAGGCAAGAGTCTTGCCGTCGGGCGACCATACGGGAGCTGTGTCGTAGGCGCTGTTTGTTGTCAGCTGGCGTGCTGTACCGCCGGATTTCCCCACGGTGTAAATGTCGCCCTTATATGTAAAAGCGAGCGTGGTGCCGTCGGGCGACAACGATGGGTTGCGCAGCCATAACGGCGATTCGGCGTAAACCGAACCGGTTGCCGCAATGCCGGCAAGGGCCAATAGGATGGCTTTTTTCATGTTGGTTTATTATTTAGTTGTTGGTAAATGTGTATTAATGCTGTTTCATCTTAGACCCCGTTCCCCAATATTTGTTAACGCAGGGGCGGTGTATTTTCGAGGAAATTTCGCAAGTTGAAGAGGGAGTGTAGCGGGCTACATGACCGATGAG
>SFNC01000097.1 GCA_004554255.1 Bacteroidales bacterium | reverse complement strand
TATACAATATGATTACTCAGGATCAATTAAAAGATGCCGTTGACCGCCGCGATGCCCTGCACCGCTACCTGGATATTGACGGCAAACGTATACAAGTAGAGGAAGAAGAACTGCGCACCCACGTCCCCGACTTCTGGGAGCACCCCAAGGAGGCTCAGGTACAGATGAAGAAAATCAAGGACCTGCAGGCATGGATCAAGGGCTACGAAGAAGTGGAAGCCGCTGTAGAAGAGGTGTCTACCGGTATGGAATTCATCCGCGAAGGCCTTATTGAAGAGGAGGAACTGGATGCACTTTACGCCACCGCTATGGAACGTATTGAAGCCCTGGAGCTTAGAAATATGCTGCGACGCGAGGAGGACAAACTCGGCGTGGTTCTCAAGATTAATTCCGGAGCCGGAGGCACAGAGAGCCAGGACTGGGCATCCATGCTGATGCGCATGTACCTGCGCTGGTGCGAGAAACACGGATACAAGACTTCAATCGCAAACATCCTGGACGGCGACGAGGCCGGCATAAAGAGCTGCACCATCAACATTGAAGGTGATTTTGCTTACGGATATCTGAAAAGCGAGAACGGCGTGCACCGCCTGGTGCGCGTGTCGCCGTATAACGCCCAGGGCAAGCGCATGACATCGTTCGCGTCTGTTTTCGTAACTCCCCTTGTCGACGACACCATAGAGGTGAAAGTAGACCCGGCATGCGTGTCGTGGGATACCTTCCGCTCAGGCGGCGCTGGTGGTCAGAACGTGAACAAGGTAGAGTCCGGCGTGCGTCTGCGTTACCAGTTCACCGACCCCTACACCGGTGAGCAGGAAGAAATTCTGATTGAAAATACCGAGACCCGCGACCAGCCTAAGAACAAGGAAAATGCCATGCGTCAGCTGCGTTCCATACTGTACGACAAGGAGTTGCAGCACCGCATGCAGGAGCAGGCTAAAATCGAGGCCGGCAAAATGAAAATTGAATGGGGTAGCCAGATCCGCAGCTATGTATTCGATGACAGACGCGTCAAAGACCACCGCACCAACCACCAGACAAGCAATGTGGGCGGTGTTATGGACGGCGACATAGACGAGTTCATCAAAGCATACCTCATGGAGTTCTCCGCCTCCGAAAACGCTGAATAATAAACATTTATGAGTACTGTAGCTGCTGTTATCGCCGTATCGCTGGCACAGATGCTGCCAATGACAAATCAGCCGTGGAAGGACGTCAGAAATGTCATTGAGACCATGTCGCCCGCTCAGCTGAAGCAGGCGTTCGACCTTGCAGACGGACTGAATGCCAAGGACTGCAACATTATAGAGAAGCAGATGGCACGGTTTGCAACTCTGGCGGCCGTTAACGGCCCCGTTGAGATTTCAGGCCGCATAAGCCACTCCAAAGATAGCTCTCTGTCGGATTTTGTCTCTGATACTCAGAAGATTCGCTCTGCAAATCCCGCATTATGGCGCGGAAAAGCCTCCTACGAGGCGCAACGCGTCGGCGATGCAAGCTGCCTGACGGTCACAAAAACAGATTCCGTAACCGGCAATACAGTGATTATTGTCTTTTCGGACAAGCCCACCACCGTTCCCGTACACGGCTACGGCGGGGTAGACACCGACGCATGGCGTCCCGAGGTTATCGTAGTGAAATCCGCTTTGCACCGCTGAGTTATGAATGTTCTGTATTGCGACAACCATATTATTATAGTGAATAAGCAGCCCGGCGAAATTGTTCAGGGCGACAAGACCGGCGACGAGCCTCTATCAGAGGAGGTAAAACGCTGGATTAAAGCCAAGTACAATAAGCCCGGCAATGTTTTTCTCGGCGTGGTGCACCGCATTGACCGTCCCGTAGGCGGAATTGTGGTGTTTGCGCGCACATCAAAAGCTCTGACACGCCTCAACGAGATGTTCCGCAATGGTCAGGTGCATAAGAAATACTGGGCGCTGACGCGCAATTTGCCCGCTGAGCCCGCTGCTGAATTATGCCACTATATATCTACAGTTGAGCGCAATAACAAGTCTTACGCGTCGCTGACACCTAAAGCCGGAGCCAAAGAAGCGCGGTTGCGATACTGCGTTATCGGCCACTCGGACAGGTTCCATTTGCTGGAAGTGACACTGCTCACCGGACGCAAACATCAGATTCGCGTTCAGCTTAGCGCTATCGGATGTCCTATTAAAGGCGACCTTAAGTACGGCGACAAACGCTCCAATCCGGATGGATCCATCTCCCTGCTCGCCCACGAGATTGAATTTGAGCACCCCGTGTCGCACGAACATATACACATCACGGCACCGATACCGGAAAATGACCCCTCCTGGCAAGCCGCAGCACCTAAAACTGACGAATAATGAAACACGAATTTCCACGCATAGTTTTTCTTGGCACACCGGAATTTGCCGTTACAAGCCTTGACCGTATCGTCTCTGAAGGATATAATGTGGTAGGCGTTGTAACCATGCCCGACAAACCCGCCGGCCGTGGCCACCATCTCTATCAGTCGCCTGTAAAGGAATACGCCGTTGCACACGATATCCCTGTGCTACAGCCGGTTAAGCTTAAAGACCCCGAATTTGTGCAGGCGCTCAGGGACTTAAAGGCCGACCTGTTTATTGTCATCGCATTCCGCATGCTGCCCGAGGTAGTATGGTCCATGCCACCGCTCGGCACTTTCAACCTCCATGCCTCATTATTGCCCAAATACCGCGGTGCCGCGCCCATAAATCGCGCCGTAATGAACGGAGAATCGCGTACCGGAGTCACCACTTTCATGCTCAAACACGAGATAGACACCGGTGATGTCTTGCGCCAGGAAGCAATCGAAATAGGCCCGGACGAGAACGTAGGTTCTGTTCACGACCGCCTTATGGAACTTGGCTCCGAACTGGTTATTGACACAATCCGTCACATAATGGCCGGAACCCTTAAGCCCCTGCCTCAGGAGAAAATGATTGTAGACAAGGGTGTTGAGCCTACCCCGGCCCCGAAAATCTTTAAGGAGGACTGTCGCATAGACTGGACACGCACGGCCCGCGAGGTCCACAACCATGTGCGCGGTCTGTCTCCCTACCCCGCCGCCTGGTGCGTTCTGAAGGGCGACAACACTCCCGAACAGGAAATGAAAGTGATGGAGACGCGCTTAAGCTCCGGCGCAAACTTTGGCGAACCCGGAAGCGTTTCTATAGAAGACGGACATCTGTTGGTGGCTTGCGGCGACGGCGCTGTGGAGATTATGAAACTGCGCCCCGCCGGGAAAAAGCTGATGGATGCAGACGCGTATCTGCGCGGCGCCCGTCTTGTTAACCCGCACATGGTTATTTGATTTATGGCACTCGCTCCTCTTGCAGAAAGACTGCGTCCGCGCACGCTTGACGACTACGTCGGCCAGAAACACCTGGTCGGCGAAGGCGGTATTCTGCGCCGTATGATCGAAAGCGGCAATGTGGCATCATTCATACTCTGGGGCCCTCCCGGAGTCGGAAAAACCACTATCGCCCGCATTATCGCCAACACTACCGATGCCCCGTTCTATACGCTATCGGCCGTGACATCCGGAGTCAAAGACGTCCGGGAAGTCATAGACAAATGCAGGCGCGACGGCGGCATGTTCAGTGGCGGCGCCCGCCCCATCCTGTTTATCGACGAAATACACCGATTCAGCAAATCTCAACAGGACAGCCTGTTAGGGGCAGTGGAAAGTGGCATTGTAACCCTTATCGGCGCCACTACCGAAAACCCGTCGTTCGAGGTCATCAGGCCGTTGCTGTCACGCGCACAGGTCTACACACTCAGGCCACTGGAACAGCCCGAGCTTGCCGAGCTGCTGGACCGCGCCTTATCCACAGACTCCGTCCTTTCGCAACGCAAAGTGGCTGTGGAAAGCACCGATGCGCTGTTCAGATATGCCGGCGGAGATGCTCGCAAACTGCTAAATATCCTTGATTTGCTTGAGCAGTCTTCGGCCCATGGCGAGGAAATTGTGATTTCCGACAAAACCGTTACCGATCGTCTGCAGGAAAACCCGCAGGCTTACGATAAAAACGGCGAGATGCACTACGACATCATCTCGGCTTTTATAAAAAGTATACGCGGCAGCGACCCCGATGCAGCCATTTATTGGCTTGCGAGAATGATTTCAGGCGGCGAAGACCCCGAATTCATTGCCCGCCGTCTTGTAATCCTTGCCTCTGAGGATATCGGCCTCGCCAACCCCAACGCGCTCCTGCTGGCAAATGCCACTTTCGATGTAATTCAGAAAATCGGCATGCCCGAAGGTCGTATTCCTCTGGCAGAATGTACCGTATATCTTGCTTGCTCGGCAAAAAGCAACTCGGCATACATGGCCATTGATGCCGCGCTGGCCGAAGTGCAAAAATCCGGTAACCACCCCGTGCCTCTGCACATACGCAACGCCCCTACCTCGCTTATGAAAAAGTTGGGATACGGCGAAAATTACAAATACGCCCACGACTACCCGGGCAACTTCGTGCGCCAGCAGTTCCTCCCCGACAGCCTTGCCGGCACACACTTCTGGAATCCTTGCAGCAACCCCGCCGAGGAGCGGATGGACCAGTTGCAAAAACAGCGCTGGGGAGACTTTAAACATTGATAATTAACAACTTAAACACCATGATTACCAAACTGTCACAAATTGTTGAAGAAGCCCGCGCCAAAGGCGCCAAAAGGCTTGCCGTTGCTTACGGTCAGGACCCGCACACCCTGCACGCTGTGCACGAAGCGTTTCGCGAAGAACTTGTTATCCCCACAATCTACGGCGACCGAAATGTCATAAAACAGATTTGTGACGCGGAAGGCATTGATATTTCAGACTTTACGATTGTCAATGAAACCAATGATGTGGCATGCGTGGCCATGGCTGTGCGCGCGGTATCATCCGGCGAGGCCGATGTTCTGATGAAAGGCCTGGTTTCCACCGATAAGTATATGCGCGGAATCCTCAACAAAGATGCCGGGCTATTCCCACCCAAGGGCACTCTCAGCCACGTGGCTGTGGTGGAGCTCCCCGGCTACGACAAACTGCTGTGCATTTCTGATGCCGCAGTGATTCCCGCTCCGGATTTCAAACAAAAAACACAATTAATAAAATACCTTGCACAGACAGCAAAAGTTCTTGGCGTGAGCACCCCTAAAGTTGCGTGCATAGCCCCGTCCGAGCAGCTTCTGCCTTCGGTACCCTCCTCCACAGAGGGTGCCATACTCGCCAAGATGGGCGACCGCGGACAGCTTGGCAATGTTACCGTAGACGGTCCGCTCTCGCTTGATGTCGCTCTGTACAAGGAAGTTGCCGAGGAGAAAAAAGTTAAAGGCTCCTCTGTAGCCGGAGATGCCGACTGTCTGCTCTTCCCCAACATTGAGAGCGCAAACGTTTTCTTTAAATCGGCAACACACTTCGGACAGGCCGAAATTGCCGCTATGGTTGTGGGCACCAAAGTTCCGTGTGTGCTCACCTCGCGCGGCGACACTCCTCTCACAAAATTATACTCAATCGCACTGGCTTGCCTTGCCGCCGGTTAACACTTTGATTCTATGCCATATCGTATTCTTGCAATAAACCCAGGCTCAACGTCCACAAAAATAGCTGTTTATGAAGACGAAAAACCCGTTTTTATAAACTCGATTCAGCACTCCGTAGAGAGCCTTGCACCTTTCCATAAAGCCATTGACCAAAAGGAATGGCGCATGGACCTTGTTCTCAGAACCCTTGAGGAAAATAATATTGACATACACACGCTTGACGCAGTAGTTGGCCGCGGCGGTCTGATACACCCCGTTGAAAGCGGAACGTACGAAGTCAACGAGTTTCTGCTCAGAGACTTACTCAACGCCCAACGCCAGCACGCATCAAACCTCGGCGGCCTTATCGCCCATGAAATAGCAAACCGTGCCGGCGTGAAAGCCTACATAGCCGACCCCGTTACCGTAGACGAGCTGATGCCCTACGCCCGCATATCCGGATTGCCCGAACTGCCACGCATCTCCACTCTCCATGCCCTTAACCAGAAGGCAATTGCAAGACGATATGCCAAAGAAATCGGCGACAAATACGAGAACCTGAACCTTATAGTCTGCCACATGGGCGGCGGAACGTCGGTTGGCGCGCATCGTCACGGCAGAATCATAGATACTACCAACGGATTCAACGGTGTTGGCCCATTCACACCTGAGCGTGCCGGCACACTCCCTCCCGGACAGTTGATAGACCTCTGCTACTCAGGCAAATATACACACGATGAAATGCAGAAATTCATGGTCGGCAAAGGTGGCCTTGTCGCCCATCTCGGCACTTCGTCAGTACCCGAGATACTGGACCGCATAGACCACGGCGACCTGCACAGCATGCTCATTCTTCGCGCTATGTGCTACACCACCGCAAAAGCAATCGGCGAAATGGCAATAGCGCTTAAGGGACATGTCGATGCCATTCTCATCACCGGCGGTGTGGCGCACTCTAAAAGACTTACCGATTTCATCGCCGACCACGTGGATTTTATCGCGCCGATTTACGTATATCCCGGCGAGAACGAGCTTGAATCCCTTGCACTTAACGTACTCGCCATACTCAACGGCGAACGAGATGTAAAAGTTTATGAATCAGAGCCTGACAATAACGACCCCGCTCAGATAAACGACCCCAAAAAGCCGTCAAAACTCCGTGAAATACTGGCAGAGAGCATGAAAGTCAACTACGTTGCCAAGAGACATCTCACCGCAATAAGAAAATACTGGCGCGCACTGCCCAACATTTCCCGCCGCCGCGGCGACAATGACAGGTCCAACGACTGATTCACACGGGATTACACATCATACAAAATAACTAAAGCGGCCGTGCCCTTTCAATGGACCCGGCCGCTTTGGCTATTTAAAGGGGAGAGTATTTAGATATTATTCTTCAAAATCGTTGGTGTGCTCGTTTACAAATTCAACGGCACAAGCCGAAACTCCGGCAAAGCCTTCTGTGGCAAAGGTGCTCGACTTCAGCGCCACTTGGTGCGGACCATGCCGTCA
>SFNC01000096.1 GCA_004554255.1 Bacteroidales bacterium | reverse complement strand
TTATATTGTTCGCGGGTGCATGTTTTATTTATTAATTTTAATTTAAATTACCCCGGTCCGGTGTCTTTTCGGTAAATTTCGCCAAGTCTCATCGGTCATTTAGCTCGCTACATTCCCTCTTCAACTTGCGTAATTTCCTCGAAAATACACCGCCCCTGCGTTAACAAATATTGGGGAACGGGGTCTTATTTCTTGAGCCAGCGGTCGAACCAACGCTTGAAGAGGCGATGCCAGAGCACGGCATTCTGCGGCTTCTGAATCCAGTGGCACTCATCGGGGAAGATGACCATCTCGGCCGGGATGCCGCGGAGTTTTGCGGCGTTGAAGGCGGCCATGCCCTGCGAGGCCAGGATGCGGAAGTCGTACTCGCCGTGGCTCACAAATATCGGAGTGTCCCATTTATCCACAAAGAGATGGGGCGATGCAGCAAAAGTGCGCTGTGCGGCGGCATTGTCCTTCTCCCAATAAGCGCCACCCATATCCCAGTTGGCGAACCACATCTCCTCTGTCTCCAGATACTGTGCGACTGTGTTGAAGATACCGGCGTGAGCAAAGAATGCCGCGAAGCGATGGTCGTGGTTGCCGGCCAACCAATATGTGGAGAAACCACCATAACTTGCTCCGGTGCAGCCGATTCTGGAATGATCTATGGATGAGATTTTATCCTTCGCATAGTCCACGGCGGCAAGATAATCCTGCATGTTCTGTCCGGGATAGTCTTTTGAAATCTGCTCTTCCCACTCGGTGCCGAATCCGGGAACACCGCGGCGGTTGGGAGCGATCATTATATAACCGTTGGAGGCCATGAGGTCGAAGTTCCAGCGGTAGCTCCAGAACTGGCTTACAGCGCTTTGCGGGCCACCCTGGCAATACAGTATGGCTGGATATTTCTGCGAGGGGTCGTACTTGGGAGGATAAACTATCCAGGTAAGCATCTGCTTGCCGTCCGTGGTGGGCACCATGTGCTGTTCTATAACCGGAGGCGTCAGCTGTGCGAAAATCTCGCCGTTGATGTCTGTCAGTGCGGTAATCCTGGCGGCCTTTTTACCTGTTTTTACCAGGAAAATCTCGTCAGGGCGAACCATAGAATGACGCATTGTCACCAGGCCGTCATTGCCGATGGGGATGAGAGTGTGCCAGTCATAAAGACCATCCACTACCACCGACACCTTGCGTGTCTTGAAGTCCATGCTGAATATCGGCTCCACGCCGTCCTTGTACGAGCTGAAGTACAGGGCCTTGCCATCCGGACGCCAACTGAAGTCCTCGACGGTATAATCCCAGTCCTTGGTGAGGTCGGTCTTTACTCCGGTAGCCATTTCCATTACAAAAATGCGGTTTTTGTCTGCCTCGTAACCGTCACGCTCCATAGAGAGCCAAGTGAGGTACTTGCCGTCCGGCGAGAATGCGGGATTGGTGTCATAGCCCATCATCCCTTCAGTGAGGTTGCGCGTGGAACCATCGGCAAGATTGTAGAGATATAGATCTGAGTTTGTGGACAGTGCATACTCTTTTCCGGTCTTTTTACGGGAGACATACACCAGCCCTTTCGAGTCGGGAGTCCATGCGAAAGACTCCACGCCGCCAAAAGGCTTCATGGGGGCCTCGAACGGCTCGCCAATCATAATGTCCTTGATGTTGGACAGCTCCGTTCCGTTAAAATCAGCAACGAAGGGATGCGGTATTTCAGTCACCCACTCGTCCCAGTGCTTGTACATCAGGTCGTCAATAACACGTCCGGTGGCATCGGGAAGGTCGGGATAAATATCTCCGGCGGTCTGTGCGTACTTCACATTCCCGATAAGCATAACCTTGGTCATGTCCGGCGAGAACAGGAAACCGTTCACACCCTTTTCAAGGCTTGACAGGCATTTGCGGTCCGAGCCGTCGGAATTCATCACCCACAGCTGCGGCAGACCGTTTTCGCCGGCATATATAAAGGCGATGCGGGCGCCGTTGTCAATGAATATTGCGCTGCTCTCGCTTTTGGGCGTGTTGGTAATACGCTGAGCCTGAAGGGGCTTGTCTATATCTGCGACGTACAGTTCGGCGTTGGACTTGTTTTTAGCAACGTCTGTGTAACTTACCGAAAAAAGCATTTTCTTGCCATCGGGAGCTACGTCCACGCCGCCCAAGCGGCCGCATGCCATCAAAGCATCGGTATCGAAAACTCCTGTTGAGGATTTAAAGTCGGGGCGGCCGATTATTTCGTCGGCGACGGCATTGTCAGCGGCGACGGCGTTTGCCGCGGTCAGCAGCATTCCTGTGGCTGTCATGATTAGAGTCTTGCTGATGTTCATATTTCTTCTTAGGGTTAATTGATTGATTTCTTGTCTTTTGGGGCGCGGGGTATGCCACGCGCGGGGTATATGGACGGCCCGGATACAGGCGCCCTATCAGGTCGGGACGATGCAGCCGTTGCAGACTGCGGATAATATCGTCGCGATATGTCTTGTCGTACCAGAAAAAGTACTTGCGTTGCGCCAGCTTTTCCTCGGGGCATACCGCCGTAAATATTTTTTCTCCGGTATATGGGTGTATTCCCGAATAATAAATCTCGGTTGCCACCGTCATCGGCGTAGGGGTGAAATCCTGAACCTGCTCCAGGTGCATGTTCAGGTCCTTTGTGCGAGCGGCCAGCACAGCCATCTGCTCCTCGGTACAGCCGGGATGGCTGCTGATAAAGTACGGAATAAGCTGCTGACGCATGCCGGTGCGCGCATTCACGCCATCGAAAATCTCCTTAAATTTATAGAACAGGTCGAACGAGGGCTTGCGCATCACGTTCAGCACGGCATCCTCGGTATGCTCCGGCGCTACTTTCAGCCGCCCGGAGACGTGTTTCTCTATCAGTTCCTCGTTGTACCGGCGGTTTGCGGCATCGGTCCTGCGGTCTCCGGTATGGTGCAGAGACAGGTCGTAACGCACCCCGGAGCCTACGAAACTTTTCTTGACGCCGGGCATGGCATCGGCGGCGTGATATATGTCCAGCAGAGCCGAATGGTCGGTGTCCAGATTGGGACATACAACGGGATGCAGACAGGACGGGCGCAGACATTTGTCGCAAATGCTCTTGTCCTTGCCGCCCATGCCGTACATATTTGCCGACGGGCCGCCGAGGTCGGAAATATATCCCGCAAAATCAGGCATTTGCGTTACCTGACGCACTTCGCGGAGAATGCTCTCGCGGGAGCGCGAGGCTATGAATTTGCCCTGATGGGCCGAGATTGTGCAGAAGGCGCATCCGCCGAAGCACCCGCGGTGCAGGTTTACGGAATGGCGAATCATCTCGTACGCGGGAATGCGTTTCCCGTTGTATCTCGGGTGCGGCAGGCGGGTATAGGGGAGGTCGAACGATGCGTCTATCTCGCCGGGGGTCATAGCCGGATACATCGGGTTAATTTTCACAGCGTACCCGTTGTACCCCTGCCACAGCGTGCGGCCGCCGTTGCGGCGGTTGGATTCCTGCTCCACGAACTTGAAATTCGTGCTCTGTGCATGTTTGTCGCGGCACACCGTCTGCCAGTCCGCCAGGACCACATTATTGTCGTCCGAGGCCGCGGGCATTTCGTCCGACGGGCGGCGCACCACGGTCTGCCTCAGGTCGGTTATGTCACCGATTTTCTCGCCGGCGTCAAGCCTACGCGCCAGCTCCAGGATTCCGCGTTCGCCCATGCCGTACATCAGCATATCCGCCTTACAGTCAACGATTATGGACGGGCGCAGGCGGTCCTGCCAATAGTCGTAGTGGGACACGCGTCGCAGCGACGCCTCAATACCTCCGGCCACAATGGGAGTGTCCGGGAACAACTTGCGCAACACCTCGGAATAGACTATCGTGGGATAATCCGGGCGCATGCCGGCCTTGCCACCGGGAGTGTAGGCATCGTCGTGACGGCGGCGGCGCGCGGCGGTGTAATGATTTACCATTGAGTCCATTGCCCCGGCACTTACGCCGAAGAACAGCCTCGGCGCGCCGAATTTGGTGAAGTCGCGGAGGTCATCGCGCCAGTTGGGCTGAGGCACCAGCGCCACGCGATAGCCGGCGGCAAGCAGCGTTCGCGCTATCACCACGGCGCCGAAAGAGGGATGGTCCACGTAGGCATCGCCGCTGAATATCACAACGTCAACACTGTCCCAGCCAAGGAGCCGCATCTCCTTGACAGACGTGGGCAGGTATCTTTTCAAGTCGTTCGCCGGGTCTATCATTGCATCGAATCAAGTTTTGTTTCCATCTTTATGGCCTCGTCACGCAGCCGCGCGGCCTCCATAAAGTCCATATTCTTTGCGGCGGCAAGCATATCGCGGCGCAGCTTGTCCACATATTTCCTTAACTGGTCTGCCGACATCATCTCCACCACCGGGTCGGCGGCGATATTCACCGCGGCCTCGTCGTATGCGGCGTACGGTCTCGCCTTTCCCTCGGCCTGGCGGCGGTCCTTCGACGAGGTACGGCGGTCGCGGTCGCGGCGGTAAGCGTCGTTCGGCGTCTCCACTTTTTCCTCGTCCTTGTCCACTCCCACAAGAGGGTTGCGGGCCTTTACTATTGCCGTGGGGATGATTCCGTGCTCCTCGTTGTACTTCATCTGCAGGGCGCGGCGGCGCTCTGTCTCGTCAATGGTGCGTTGCATGGAGCCGGTGATATTGTCGGCGAACATAATCACCTCGCCGTTGAGGTGTCGGGCCGCGCGTCCCACCGTCTGTGTCAGCGACCGGGCATCGCGCAGGAAGCCCTCCTTGTCGGCGTCCAGTATGGCCACAAGAGATACCTCGGGGAGGTCCAGACCCTCGCGCAGCAGGTTTACGCCTATAAGCACATCGTACACACCGGCGCGCAGGTCATCGAGGATTTTCACGCGGTCCATGGCCTGCACATCGCTGTGTATATATGCCGCTTTTATGCCTAATTTGAGCATGTAGTCGTTCAACTCCTCGGCCATGCGCTTGGTAAGCGTGGTTACCAGCGTGCGCTCGCCGCGCTCTATACGCAATGCTATCTCCTCCATCAGGCGGTCTATCTGGTTAAGCGACGGCAACACGCGAATCTGCGGGTCCAGCAGACCCGTGGGGCGGATAAGCTGCTCCACTATAACGCCCTCGCTGCGCTGAAGCTCATAGTCGGCCGGGGTTGCGCTTACGTATATTGTCTGCGGCGTAAGGCTCTCGAATTCTTCGAATTTGAGCGGGCGGTTATCAAGTGCCGCCGGAAGCCGGAAGCCGTATTCCACAAGGTTGGTCTTGCGCGACAGGTCGCCGCCGTACATGGCACGGACCTGCGGCATGGTTACGTGACTTTCGTCTATAATCGTCAGGAAATCGTCCGGGAAATAATCCAGCAGCGTAAAGGGGCGCTGGCCCGGCTGTCGGCCGTCAAAGTAGCGGCTGTAATTCTCTATTCCCGAGCAGTGTCCCACTTCCTTGAGCATCTCCACGTCGTACGTCACACGCTCATAAAGGCGCTGGGCCTCAAGCGGTTTTCCCTCATCGCGGAACAGTTCAACCTGACGCCCGAGGTCAAGCTGTATCTGTGCGATGGCACTGTTGCATCGCGCCGGGGTGGTGATAAAGATATTTGCCGGATAGATATTGTACTGCTCCTCTTTGTCGTAGAGGGTCATGTCCTCGGGGTGGAATGTCCGAATGGACTCTATCTCATCGCCCCAAAATGTGACACGCACGCCTATGTCCTCGGCGGCCATGCGTATATCCACAACATCGCCCTTGGCACGGAACTGTCCGCGTCCCAGTTCGTTGTCCGACCGGAAATACAGCGAGTCTACAAGCCTGTGCAGAAAGGCGTTACGCGAAATAACATCTCCCACCTTGATGTTGATGACGCTGGTGTGAAAATCCTCGGGGTTGCCCATGCCATACAGACACGACACCGACGACACCACTATCACATCGCGGCGGCCGGATAACAGAGCCGACACCGTGGACAGACGCAGACGGTCTATCTCCTCATTGATCATCAGGTCTTTTTCGATGTATTTGTCGCTGGACGGTATGTACGCCTCCGGCTGGTAATAATCGTAATATGAGACGAAGTACTGTACCGAATTGTCCGGGAAAAAGTTCTTGAACTCGCCATACAGCTGAGCGGCCAGCGTCTTGTTATGGCTCAGTATCAGCGTGGGTTTGTCCACCCCGGCAATCACATTGGCCATGGTGAACGTCTTGCCCGAGCCGGTAACGCCGAGCAAAGTCTGAGCCGGACGCCCTTCACGGACACCCTTCACCAGTTGGTCTATGGCCTGAGGCTGGTCGCCGGTCGGCAAATATTGAGATTGTAGTTTAAACACTGCCTATGGATAATATGCGCCCGCGCGGGCGCGTTTATACAATCTACAAAGGTACGCCTTTTTCGCCACAAAAGCAAATGCTCGCCCACGTTTTTTAACGCCCGCGCACAGAATGACTTATTTATGCCTTTATACAGTTGCGGATTAAGACCCCGTTTCCCGGTAAATAAACACCGCCCGACTAACGGACGGCTTCAAGTTTTCCTATAAGGCTATTTTTACTACCCCAATTCCATCATGTCAAAGAACATTAGTTTGGTATGTTCATTAACTACTTTTTCTGACAAGACTTTGAAATCATTTTTCTTGTAAAACTCAATTGCAGAAAGGTAAGCATCAACTGTTATGTATCGAAAAGCCGAAAAGTTGGGGCTATCATTAAGCATCCCTTTCAATAAATTCATAAGGTCTGTACCAATATTACGACCTTTATAAGCTAACGAAACAGCAAACCTACCAATCTTAATGGCCGGATAACTACTGAATTGCTTTCGTTCAGGAAATCCTCCCTTAATCATCTTCCACTGACTATTTGTCACATCCTGGCGGCTAATCTTGTCGTTCAGCAAACAAAAATAGGCAACAATGCGATCTTCATCAACAAGGACATAAGACGTAGCGATTCTCTTGTTGAGAAAGTTTTTAGCATCCTCAACAAGAAAATTATTCAAATCGGTATCGCCACAATCAAAACCTTCGAGATCCGTCTCGGAAGTAAG
>SFNC01000095.1 GCA_004554255.1 Bacteroidales bacterium | reverse complement strand
AACATTTACGAAAGAAGAGTGGACTGCGGGAGCTGCGCTTAAGATCAAGTTAGAATCGGGCAAGGGAAAAACGAGTAAATCATCAATCACAATTACAGATATCTCCTTTGCCCCAGAAGTGGAAGTGACATTGATATTTAAGAGACCTCAGGGGGAGGATGGCGCAGATACGGTTCATGGCTCATACACAGTTGTTGGAGCGGACGGAGTCAGCACAACAGTGGACGCCAACACTTCACCGTCAGGGCTTTCAAAAAAGCAGTTGGCGACAGAACAATACACATTGACTGCCAATCCTATGACTGGTTATAAGCTCCGGGGCTGGTACAGCGAAGGGAAAAAGACCTTTTTAAGTACGGCAATAAATTTTGAGCGTACTTTTGGCGCAAATGACACAATATACCCCGTATTCATTCCGGTGGATGCGCCGGTTTGGGAAGTGGGGACAGAGTGGTTTACCGACCTTCATAAGGCACTGGATTATGCGAAATCCAGTGGCAACAAGCTGATCACGCTGATCCTCAACGGAACCCTCCAGTCGGGGACTTATGAGGTCGAAAGTGGGTATACACTTTTAATTCCCATGGATGAATTAAAGACTAATTATACAAAAGACAACTATTGTGACGAAAATGGCGGAGGCATTGTATTCAACGACTATTCTAAACCCTCAGACTATCGAGTGCTGAAAATGGCCGGAGGTGCTGTGATCAATGTGAAGAGTGGTGGTGCATTGAATGTTGCCGGCAGATTCTCTGCCCAAGGTACAGGGAGTGGAAGCAAAAACGGAACCCCCACAGGTCCCCACGGCAGAATTGATATGTGCTCCGGCAGCCAGGTTAATGTGAATTCCGGAGGAAATCTCTATGCCTTCGGATATATTACTGGGGACAATAACACCAGCGACAAAACCAAGGGGATCGTCACGGTGGAGAGCGGCGGACTTGTTCATGAGTGCTTTCAGATTAGAGATTTCCGCGGAGGAACAGCGACCTCTAGTATGCTGAATAATGATTATAAGGTTTTCCCATTCTATCAGTATTATATACAGAATATAGAGGTTCCCTTGACGGTATATGCTGGAGCGATGGAATATGTTTACTCTGGAATATACATGTCAGCAAGGAAATATGGCGTCACTATAGAGATGAGAACGCCGACAGGACAGGTGCCCTTTATAGGGAATGCGAACGCAGGACTGTTCCGCATCTCGAGTGGCTATATTACCAGAACCTATAAGTCTGCGGAGGATCGTGTGTATTATGATGTTCATGGGGATGTTTCTCTGGGACAAATTAATTTGACAATTGCTTCAGCGAATGTAAAGTCGGGAGCGTATGTCTTGCCCATATATGAGAATATTGAGCTTTCCCTACACAACTCTACAGCCACGGTGCAGCAGGAATTAGCGCTTCTTCCCGGAGTCAAATTCAGTATTGATGAAGACAGTAAATTCGTAATTAATTCTGGCTATAACTGCTATGTATATGATAAGACCCAATGGCAAGATTCATATTACTATTCTGGAGTTCAGTGCTTGCCGTACACAGCGGCTACCATGGGTAAGAGAACCCAAAAGGACAGCGCCACGATTGATGTGAACGGAGAAGTTCAGGTGTCCGGCGGATTTTATACCACTGCTGATGGCGCCAACATCATCAGTTCCAATCGGATGGGCAAAGTTACCTACAATACGGCTGTCCTGGCGGAAAGCAAGCAACCTACGCTTTCCCGCGCCGTCCAGAGCGGTACGGACATCATCACACCATATCCATCAATCACTATCACCTCTGCCCGACTAAGAAACGACATAACCAATCCCCAGTACACGGATACAACGGGTACCGCTGCCGGAACTACCTATGTTTACATGGAGGACCGCTGGGGAAAACCGATTAAGATTACATTTGATCCCGGTACCGGTGGAACCGGAACTTTGGAACCTATCTCGACAGTTATCGGCAAAGAGATAAAATTACCAACGAAAGATGACGCATCAGCAAAACTTACAAGAGCGGGATACAGAATCACTGGATGGAATACTGCAGCCGATGGGAGCGGGACGCCATACGACTTGGGTGCATTGAAGTCATTTGATGATAATGTGACACTGTACGCTCAGTGGGTGATTGCAGGTTATAAGCTGAAATTCCTGAAAGGTGCGGACGCTGCAGCCGGAGAAATGCCGGACCAATCTTTCGAATCGGAGGCTGAGTCTGTTACTTTGAATGCATGTGCATTTACATATGACAAGCACGCCTTTTCTGGGTGGGTAGACCAGGATGGAAAGACTTATAACGACCAGGAGGTAATTGCGAGGGAAAATCTCCCGACAAAGGATCTGACCCTTACTGCGCAGTGGGTGCGTGTTGGCTATACCATTACCTATAAAAATGGCGGAGGCTACGGAAATGATATGACCCAGGACTATGATGTGCGCTATGAATTCACGCTAAAGAAGGGCAATTATACCCGTATGCACTATAAGTTCATAGGATGGTCAGAGACCAATGGTGCCGGAGTTGCAACCTACAAGGATGAGCAGAGAATCCCAGCTGGCAGTTTAGCGAAGGATATGACGCTCTATGCGGTTTGGCAGGAGCTTCCGGTTGTGACATTTGATTACAACTATGATGCGGCACCGGGTTCACATTCTGTGCACGTGAACCAGACCTACGAGGTCACAATGGAGACACCGTCTCGTGATAGATACCGATTTGACGGCTGGGCAAAGACCAAGGACGGCGAGGTTGAATTTGAAGCGGGACAGAAGTGTATTTTTAAAGAATCGATTACGCTCTATGCTCGGTGGACACGAGAAGTAACTATCACATTCAAGGCGAATGATGCTGATGCAACTCCATCGGCGGATCATATCGTCGATGGATACGAGGGTGAAAAAGTGACCATGCCAGACGCTACGCTGTTCAGCCACAAATACTATGAGCTGCTGGGTTGGGATGCGGACAGCACGAAGACTGCCAATCCGACTTATACCTTTGGCCAGGTGATCCAAACACCGACAGAGGACATGACGCTCTATGCTATTTGGCGTCATCCTGCCTATGATATTACTATCACATGGGAACCACTGAAATTCAACTACATCAGAACATATAAGTGGAATCCGAATGCCCTGAAGTACGAGCAGATCGAAAATAGCTGGAGGAATGAAAACCAGGCCGGAGAATTAGTTACAAGTGGTGCGGGGGTTGAGATTATCAATAAATCTCAGGATCCCTTGTCTCGTGTCTCTGCAACAGTAACCTATGTGCCCAAAGAGGGATTTGCGTCCTACCTTATGCAGTACGGTACATCGGCAGGCGTATTCAACAATACGCTTGGGGAAGGCGATCGGGCCTATAAAACAGGCGTGTTATCTTGTAATGGTGTTGTGAGCCAAAAGATTTACTTGATGTTGGGAAATCAGCCAGATAAAGCCCTGGATAAGGCAATCGTGGGAACAGTGAATGTGAGTTTCCAGAGAGAGCCTAAGATATAGCGGGGCAATTATGCACCATCGGCACTGTGGCACTGACACTGACAACCGCAGATTGAGTGCGGCCTCAATTCACAAGGAAGGGAGGGAGAGAGCTATGAAGTCTAAGAAACAGATTCAGATTCTGATTGGGATCCTGGTGGTTTTGGTCGGGATTATCATTTTGCTGCTGATGCGGAGCTGTCAGAAGCAGCCGGAGGGGCCGAACAAGGTTTTGGCGCCGGATTATCCGTCGATGGATGTGGATAAAAATGCCGACAAGATACCCGACGACGAATCTACCAAGGCAGATGTGTCCCAGGGGGGCGGATCGGTGACCATCTCGTTTACGGACAATGTGAAATACAGCCTGGCCTCGGGCGAGGTGTCGCTGTATTATCAGAACCCCAACGCGTCTACCCACAATGTGGTGGTGCAGGTGATCCTCACCAGCGGGGAGGACGAGTATCTGCTGGCGCAGTCGGGCATCCTGGAGCCGGGCTACCAGGTGACCAGCCTGCAGGCGGAGAAGGACCTGCCCGCGCTGTCGGAGGGCGGCTACAACGGCAAGCTGAAGCTGCTGTTCTACGACCCGGAGACCGGGGAGCGGGCCATTGTGGACACGGATATTCCCTGCACCGTCACGGTGGAGAAGTGACGGAAAAGCCTTTGTTCAATAGCGGCGGGAGCCGCATTGAAAATAAAAAAATCTACACACAGGAAAGGAAGAAAAACTATGAAGAAAGTTACAAGTTTGCTCCTGGCACTGGTCATGGCGCTGGCCTTGGCGGTCCCGGCATTTGCGGAGACGTTTGAAAGCGTGCCCCAGACTTCTGAAAAGGAAGTGACTGCGGACTACACAGAGAAGCATGTTACTAAGTCCGCAACCGTCTACAACTTCACCATTACCTGGGAAACACCCCAAAAAGATCTTGCCTACTATGGTGAGCAAGCTACCTATACTTGGGATACATCTGAACTCAAATACAAACCCAACACGGAAAGCAAGGACTATAAGGCTGCCGGTTGGTACGGCAAGGCAGAGGTTAAGGTGACCGTGACGAATAAATCGGAAGTTGCGCTCACCTTTACAACCAAGCATGAAAATAATACTTATGGTTTGGATATTTCTGCTAATAAGGAAACGACACAGACTGTAGCGAGCGCTACTATCGATTCGGAGGGCAATCCTTTCACCTGGAAGGATGCTGACAAGGTGGGTAATCCGCAGAGTGGAGATATCACCTACACGATTGAGAAGGGTAATCTCTCTACGGCTATTGACACCAATACCGCTACCGCAACTGGTAATAAGGTTGCTACCATCACCATTACTGTTAATGAGGCAAAAACCTAATCCATAACTACGAAAGGAAACAACGACTATGAAGAAAATCATTAGCCTACTCCTGGCTTTGGTTATGGTCATGGGGCTGAGCGTGACGGCGTTTGCGGCACCTACTTCCCACGATAAGGATACTGTCCCCACCGAAGAGACTGCGTCTATTACGGCGGGCTATGAGGCAGGCTCTGTATCGAAACCCCCCGTTTATAGAGTCAATGTGGCTTGGGAGCAGGTCGGTACGATCAAGTATACCGGCGCTAAGGAAGTCTATGATTGGAATACTGGAACCTTGGTTTATGCAAAAAATGATAAGTCTACGGACGCCAAGTGGGATGTTTCGGGTGACGCGGCGGTGAATATCACTGTCACCAATTACTCCAACATGGCAGTCACGGCGACCTGTGGTGCGCCTGTTGCTATGAATGGTGTAACGCAGATCGAGGGCTACTATGCTGGCAATCAGAGCACTTCCGTTCTGAATCTGGGCTCGGCAGATAATGGCCTGGGCACAAGCGGCGCAGGCCAGCCGGTAGTTCTAACTACTAATTACGCTATTACCAATGTGGTAGGTTCGATTACTGCGGCTAACACAACCATCGGTAACATTACCATTACTCTGAATACCGGTACTGTGTAACCCACACCATTAGAGAGGTTTTACAACATGAAAAAGTGCATGAGCGTTTTGCTGGCGCTGGTTCTGGCGCTGGCCCTGGCGGTGCCTGCGTTTGCCGACCAGACCTTTAGCGGCAACGGCTCCGGCCAGGTGGGCATCACCGCCGACTACACCCCCGGCTCCGACAACACCGGCTCCGTGGGCAAGGTCTATGCCCTGACCCTGAGCTGGGGGCAGACCGGAAACCTGGCCTATAACGGCGGCAAGACCACCTACTCCTGGAACTACGGCAAGCTGGCTTACGACAGCACCACCGCGGACAAGGGCTGGACCGGCTCCGCCGCAGTGACCATCACCGCCAAGAACCGCAGCAACGCGGCCATGGAGGTGACCTGCGATGAGCCGGAGCCCATCAGCGGCCTGACCATCAGCGGCAGCTACCAGGGCGGCAAGACCGTGCTGAACCTGGGTACGGCGGCCACCGGCGGCTTTACCGCTGGGGGCTCCGAGCAGAGCGACTCCACCACCTTCAACATCGCCCCGGGCGGCGTCTCCGGAGACACCTACAAGGGCGGCAACATCGGCACCATTACGGTGACGGTGGTGGGCAAGTAAATTACAAACAGGGCTTTTGAGGGACAATGCGCCCTCAAAAGCTCCTGTTCTATTCGGAATAATCAGGGAGGTCCGGGATGAAGAAATCGGATAAAAAGAAGCAGGAAACGCCCCGGGCGGTGTACCTGCTGGGGGCGGCCTGCGCGGTGGCACTGATCGTGCTGGTGGTGGTGGCCATTGCCCCGTGGCAGAAGCAGGCAGGGGACTTCACCCCGCCACCCTTTGAGGAAAACGCCGTGGCCGGAACGCCCACCGTGGACGAGAGCCTGGGCTGGTCGGAGCTGGCGGTGCGCGAGGGCTACAACATCAAGCTCTGCGGCGTATTGCAGGCAGATCAGGACGGTATGCTCCCGGTGTGGTTGTACTCCGACGCGGGCAACACCGTGTGGGTGAAGCTGCGGATTCTGGACGCCGAGGGAAACCGCATCGCAGAGAGCGGACTGCTGAAGCCGGGAGAATATCTGGAGAAGGTGCAGCTGGCGGACGGGGCTAAGGCCGGAGATGTGAAGCTGCATGTGATGGGCTACGAGCCGGAGACCTACTACTCCGCCGGGGCGGTGGATTTCCAGACGGTGCTGCAGCGGTAAAGGAAAGCGCAGACCCCGCGGGGGGTGATAATGCGTGGCACGGGTCGTCGAGGACACCGGCCCCTACGGAGAGGTTATTGATGGTGCCGGGTGCGGCGGGACACATGGGTCCCGCCCTACAGGGCATTTTTGTAGGGCAGGGCCCGCGTGCCCTGCCGGGAGTGCGGTACAAGGTCGGGCGGGCGACCGCAAGGGTCGCCCCTACGGAAGTGCAACAAGAGGTGCCATGGGCGGGCGACCGCAAGGGTCGCCCCTACGAAAGCGTTACAAGGGGTGCGGTAAAACGGGTCGTCGGGGGCGTCCGCCCCTACGAATTCTTTGCAATACAAATTTTTGCAATAAAAAAGGGATGCCGGTGAGGGCATCCCTTTTGAGTTTTTACGCCGGGGCCATTGCCTTG
>SFNC01000094.1 GCA_004554255.1 Bacteroidales bacterium | reverse complement strand
GCGCAGGCAGGAGCCGCCCGTGTAAGCGTCGGTGTGGGTATAGTTGGGCTGGATATTGGTGCTGACGGTCGTGGTGCCGGGATTAACCACCATCCAACGATAGGTGGGCACGAGATCCTGTGCGCCCATGTTGTACCAGCTGCCGTTGGTGCGCTTGCCTTTATAGAAATAGCGCTCGCCGTTGCCGAGGGTGAAGTGAGTGCCGAAAGGCAGGCTGCCCTGAATGGTGGAACGTTCGGGAATGAACGAAGCCAAGCCGCAGAAAGTCTGCAAAGGCAGTTTGTCTGCCGTGCGTTCCCAGTTGTTGCCGGAGTTGCTAATGGCAGGGCGATTGAGCGGGTTACGGTTACCGCCGGAGAAGCAACGTTCCATAAGGCGCTGATAGTTCTCTTGCGTATCGAAAGCACCATCGCCTACGTTGTAACTCATCAGACGGCTCTGGCCGTGTTCGCCCCAGAGGCAAACGCCAATGCGCTTGCTCTCGTTATTGGCTACAAGGTTGGTCCAGCTGCGGTCCATGCCCACGAACCAAACGCCGGTGTAAAGGCCTTCGCAAGTGCCCATGGCACTTTCGGCTACCTTAACGGAGGAACGCATGGCGTTTGCGGAAGTAAAGTCGCCGCCGGAATAGTTCAGCATCAGGTCGGCAGTCTTACCCGTTGCGGTTGTTCCGAACAATGCGTCCTTATAGGCAGCCGTCAATGAAGAGTTTGACGTATAGATGCCAATGTGGAAGTTGTCAAAGCCCTGAGCGGCAGCCTCCTTATAGAGCGACTTGTGGAAAGCCACAACGTCCGCATTGGAATAACCTGTGTCCTCGAAGTTGTAGTTGATACCGTCGGAACCGAAGAACATCAGAATATTGATCAGTGCCTTGGTGTACTTGTACGTGCCATCGGCATTCTTTGTAGAAATGAGCGCGCACCAGTTGCCTGCGCCGCTGCCTGCCGTCCAGCTCTCAAAGAACTTGATACCCGACATGATGTCCGTACCGTTGCGGTGCGCGGCATCTACCCAGCAGCCGGGAGCCTGGAATACGCTGTGGTTCCAAGAGCCGAAGAGCTTCGTATAGTTCCACATCGAGAATACGTCGGAGGTGAACTTTGTGCCGGGATAGCCGGCTGCGCCGCCCGAACCTACGTCCATGGGAATGTTCATCCAAAGCTGACGCTTGGAAGTAGCGTCTTGGTTGAGACGGTCTTCGTCGCTCATAATGGCGCGACGACGCACATGCGAACGAACAAAGGCGATGTCGCCCTTGCTGATACCGGCTGCTTCGAACTCGGCATCGGTGGGGTACTTGCGTCCCTGTTTGTCGGCTTTGTAGAACAATATCAGTTGCCGTCGGGGACGTCTGTGCTGCAGCGGGGACGGCGAAAGAGCAACCGGCCAGCAATAACGCAGCAAATGTAGACTTTTTCATGATGAAAATAATTTAAGGGTTAAAAATGAATTTTATTTTGGTTAGTCAGTAAAACCAATAGGGGCGCATAGACTATACGCCCCTATTAATTATGGTGTATTAGAAGTTAGGTGCATCAACATCCCACCAGAGGCGCGTAGCCTGCAAATCAGGTCCGCCGAGGGCAGTGATACCCGTGTTGTTGATGTTCTGTATCTCAATGGGGTCGGTGCTCTGCCAAGGCACGCGGCGAATCAGTTCGCCCTGAGGGATAGAGCCGTCGCCGTCGTTCGTGTTGAGCACGGGGAAGCACTTGGGATAACCTGTGCGGCGCAGTTCCGTCCAAGCCTCTGTGGAGAGGGGGAAGAGGGCGATGTACTTTTGAGTGATGATCTTTTCGAGTTTTGTTTCCTTAGAATCAGCTTCGTTCCACTTTACGCCGATTTTGGTAACGCTCGGCCAGTCTGCTCCGTCGCCCATGGGGTCTTGTTGCACGTAAGCAACAGGCTGCTCACGCTGCATATATGCATCGACGAGGTCGTTGTATTCATTCACGTACTCAGGTTCGTCGAGATAAGCGTTGCGAATGCCGCGCTCGTAGAAGAACTGGGCAGAACCGCCCATGTTCCAGCCGCGCAATGCACCTTCAGCGCGCAGGAAGTCGACTTCGGCAAACTTAACGAGATAAAGGGGCGCATCGTTCAGATATTCACGGTCGATTCCGGAATATGCCTGGCGCTGGTTCTGTCCATAGCTCTGACCGTCGCCGACCAGCGTGCCGCTGCGAATGCCGACAATCTTTTTGTTGGCGGGGAGCACGGCGCCTGTCTTCTTGTTGGTAATCTCGTTAGAGTTCTTCTTGATCAAGTACTTTGTGTAAGGGTGGTCAAGGCTCATAAGCAAGCTTTCGAACGATGCCGAGATACGGGAGTCGCCCCAAGACTCGATAATGGTAACCATCGGGTGACCGAAGCCGCTGACCGTGGGGTACAAACCAGACTGCTCTTCAATGGATTCAACCACGCCGTCGCGCACGGCTTCTTCTGCCCATTTCTGTGCAAGGGCAGGGTTTCTCTTGACAATGTGCATTGCCATGCGGAGCTTCAAGGAGTTGGCCAGCTTGATGTAAGTGGTCATGCCCGTATAGCCGCTAATCAGGTCGCGGTTCGTTTCGTTGAACGACATCAGAATATCCCGAACTCTCTCTTTATACCAATTCGGGCGGGTTTCGTGGTAGCGCAGGCAGGCCACGATGGTGTCGAGATTCTGCACAATGCCCTTGTAAATATCTTCAACGGTATTGTAGACAGAAGGATTTTCAATGTTCTTCTTGTCTTCGACATAGGTGAACGGACCAGAGATGTCAGCCATTTCCTGTGCTGAGATGCAGTAGTAGAGCAGGTTGATAGCCTTTACTTCGGGAATGCTGTCGATTTGCGGGTGGTTGAGCACGGGAATTAAGCCGTTCTTAACCATGGTGTAACTACCGCGCGGGTCACCGTTAAAGTCGTTCGAGTTGCTGTAAGTAGAAGTCCACGTGCCGTACATGAAGTCGCGGTGCGGAATAGTCATGTAATTGGCGTAGCAGTCGGTCCCGAGGCCGTATTGGCGCTGGTAGGCGTGTGCGCCGGGGACCTCGCCGTTTTTGCCACCGCGCAGGCAGTACTGCGCCGTTTTGCAAGAGCCGAGGTAAGGGAATACTTCTTTGTATGCAGCCTCAAAGTTCTCCTGAGTGGGCTTAATACGATAATTGATTTGGTCGATGTTGCCCTGAAAGTCGTTGGCGAGCTGAGATTGGTCGGAGTTCATTTCATCTCCGGGAACATCGTAATCAAGGCAGGACTGCAAGCTAAATGTTGCAGCAACAGCCAAGACAGATAAGAATATTTTGCGTTTCATGATTTCTGCGTCTTAGAAATTAAGTTTGAGATTCAGACCGTAGGAACGGGCAGACGGGAGGTTGAAAATCTCGAAAGCACCGAGACCGTTACCGTTGGAGAGGGAGATGTCGGGATCGACGGGAGCGTCCTTGTAGATAAAGAAGAGGTTACGTCCGATGAACGATACCGTGAGGTTCTTGCCGTCGCCGAGGAGGTTGCGGAACGTGTAACCGAAAGAAAGTTCGCGGAGGCGGAAATTGGTGGCATTGTAAACGTAATCGGCAGGATTGCTTTTGCCAACCGTTTCATACCAAGTCTGGATGGGCACAATCTGACCGCTGCCGTCGGGCACGTACATGCCGAGCTGGCCGTTGTCGACGTCGGCGTAGATACCGTTGCTCTCAGCATACATACGGGCATCGGCTGTGCGCTGCGACTGTCCGAGTGCGTCGAGGTAACCTTCGGTCATTGAAATCACCTTACCGCCAATACGGCCGTTGATGAGGAAGTAGAGCGAGAAGTCCTTAAAGTAGAACGTATTCGACCAACCGAGTTGGATCTTGGAGTTCATGTTGCCGATATACTTGCCGTAAGGATTGCTCGGCGTATTGCCAAACGTGCCGCTCGGCTTTACGTAAGCCTGGCTGCCATCAATCGTGGGTTTGCCTTCGTCGTTGACATAAATATCGCCGGCCTTATGAATTTGAGTTGTGGTGATGCCATCGGCAAGAGGATTGCCGGCTGCATCAGCCGTGGGGTAGGGAGTGTAGCAGATTTCGGGGTCACCGCCGTTTACATCGGGCACCTCATACTTATAGACGTCCGTCTGCCAGCGGCGGAAGTCGCTTACGTACATGTCGCCGTAAGAACCGCCTTCGATATAGCGTATCTGTACGCCGGCGAGGCTCTGCGTAAGCATCTTGGGGTTACCCTGTTCGTCGCGGTAGGTTTCTACAATCTTATTCTTATTGAAGGAGAAGTTCAGAGAGGTCTTCCAACGCCAGTCCTTAGAAATCTTCCAGTCGTAGCCGAGCGTCAATTCAACACCCTGGTTGCGGATAACGCCCGTGTTGACAGGTTGTACCTTCCCGTTTGTTCCGGTTATTTCGAGGTAGGAGTTGTGCATGGCCGAGTTATAATAGGTAATGTCGGCATTGAGGCGGTTGTTTAAGAACTGCATTTCCAAACCTGTTTCAAACGACTTGGTCTTTTCAGGAATGGGCCAGAAATTGTTGTAGCCGGAGAGCGTGGTCGTGCCGCGTACGTTGTTGTTGACAGCGAGATTGTAAATGCTGTTGGGGATAGAGTTACCCACTTCAGAATAACTCAGGCGATACTTGGCATAGTTGAACCATTCGGGCAGTTTGAAGAGCGAGGAAAGAATGGCGTTGGCACCGAAACCGAAGTAGCCATAGTTGTCGGGCGTACCCATGTAAGCAAACTGCTTGAAAGCGCGATACCAGTCGCGGCGGTATGAACCGTCTACGTAGATAAGGTCCTTCCAACCTACCTGAGCCGTAACAAGGGCTGCCTTGTCCCAGTTGGAACCCTCCGACTTGGTGGTTGCCCCTTTGTCTCCAGAGTTGGCCTCGAAGCGGTTGATAACCACTTTGTCATCCGCCAGTACGCGGCGCTGGCCGTCGTACTGCGTGGCCACCACGTCAGTGCTGATTGTTTCGGTTTTGCGAGTGTGACCTACCCAACCGGCGGTAGCCGAAACGCTCCAGTCGCCAAAAGTCTTGTTGTAGCTGAGGAGGTAGTCGGTATAGAGTTCATTGGCCTTTTGATTGTTCAACCAGTAGTGTCCGAAGTCGTCCATAGAACTGGGTAACTGCGTGGTGGCATAGCGATGGCTTTCGGAACTGAATTTCGTGTGGTCGAGCGATACGCGAGCCTGGAAAGCAAGACCGTCCCAGATGTCAACCTTTCCTTGGAAGTAACCGTAGAAGCGGTCTTCCTTGTCTTTGCCTTGGTTCATATTCATGAGCCAATAGGGGTTGTTGTTACCAGCGTTGTTGATAGCCCACTGCTGCATGGGACCGGTAAGTTGATAGGTCTTGCTGCCCCACACAAAATTGTCGCCCTTTGAGGGATCCATGAGCCAGCCTGGTTGGGAATTAGACTTCCAGGTGCCATAGCCCTGATAGTTGTCCTTATAATAACGCATATCCACATTGCGCGGAGCGGTATAAAGGTCGTAGATGGGGTTAAGCACAAAACCGCCGGAGGTACGATTTCTCGTCACCGTCTGCACGTAGTTGGCATTCACGTCAATAGTCACGCGATTGAAGAATTTGTATGACTGGCGGAAGGCGAACGTGTTACGGTTGTAGTTGTTCGTGCGAATCATACCGTTGGCGTGCGAGTTGGCATAAGACACGTAGGTGCGAATCTTTTCCGTACCGCCCGAGAGCGAGATGGAGTTGTTCGTGGTGACGCCGAGGCGGTAGAAATCGCTAATATCATCGTATGCCTTGTCACGCAGGTACACTTCCTTGCCGTCGGCGCTGCGCAGCGTGTAGTGGTTGTTGGTGTTGCCGAGGGCGGCTCCCCAGCTGTTCATGCCGATGCTCGTACCGTTGATGGCTGCGCCGTAGCGGTCTTGAATTTCAGGCGTGAGGAGAGGTGTGTCGAAGGTGACGTTTGAGGTGAAGTTCACGTCGAGCTTGCCTTCCTTACCTTTCTTTGTTGTAATCATCACGACACCGTTGGCGGCAGCCGAACCGTAGAGGGCGGCGGCGTTGGCACCTTTCAGAATGTTCATCGACTCAATGTCGTCGGGGTTAATCTGAGAGAGGGGGTCGGAACCTTCGCTCACGGCGGTGGAGTTGAGCACAGCGATATCGCCCGAGCCGTCCATTTGGCCGCGGGTGTTGTTGGTCATAGGTATACCGTCCACAACGATAAGCGGCTGGTTGTTACCCATAATAGACTTGTTACCGCGAAGGATAATCTTGGAAGCACCGCCCGCACCGCCTGCGCTGGGGGTGATGGTAACACCTGAAACCTTACCTTCGATAGAGTTCACGAGGTTAGGGTCTTGCACCTTCATGAACTCGTCGTTCTTAATCTGCTGGGTAGCGTAGGTAAGCGATTTTTCCTTACGAGCGATACCCATAGCAGTAACGACTACTTCTTCAAAGGAGTTGTCAAGACTTTCAAGGGTAACATTAAGGGCACCGCCGTCCCACTTAACATCCTGACGCTTATAGCCAATCAGGGAAATGCGGATGGTTGCGCCCTTCTGCACATTCTTTAATGTAAACGTACCGTCAACGTCGGTAGTGGCTGAGTTTTTCGTGCCCACTACAAAGACAACGGCACCGATAGCCGGCTGTCCGGCATCATCTTTGATAACGCCTTTAACAACGCCTGCCTGTTGCACAGCGGCAACCTCGGCATGGGCTTCAACGGGGGCGGCAAACAGGGGCATGCCCGTTATTGCTGCTGCCATAAGCGCCATGCTGACAGATTTAATGGGTTTAAGCATATAGAAAATAGATTTAAGGATGAGTCCGTAAAAAACAGATGTGCTTGTCTGCGATGAAAGTCGGACCCTTTGTCACCTTTCTGCGCAGATAATTTGTCTTGGCAAAGATATAGCGTTTTTCTGAAAGCGCAAAAAAAGTGTGTATTTTTTTGAAAAGTCTTTGCAGTCGGGGGCTGTAAAAGACTTTTGAGGCACTCTAAAAGGCAGGTCGGGGATACGGAGAACTGGCGAAACGCGACGGGATGGTTGCAACGAAAAAGAGGAGGGGCTTTTGCCCATCCTCTTTATACAGTATGGATTTCAAGAAAAAATTATTTCTTGTTGCAGTTCTTCTTGCAATCGCCTTTCTTTGCCTTGTTGCAAGCCTTCTTGCAGTCCTTCTTGGCGCAATCTTTTTTGCAATCGCCGCATTTAGCTTTGTCGCAAGCCTGCTTGCAATCTTTCTTGTCCTTCTTGTCGCAACATTCGGTTTTTTCCTTCTTGCAACATTCTTTCTTCTGAGGTTCCTGCGCGTTCATGCTGACGCAGAAAATTGCCATGGCGGCAAGCATCATTAACTTCTTCATAATGGATAAGTTTAAGTTTTTGGTGGATAATTCTTTACTTATTGACAAGAGGCAAACCTCTCGGTTGCAAAAATACAATGTTTTCGATTTTCTGAAACCATTTCCGTACATAAATAATCTAAACTTCTGTTACTTTTGCAGACTTTCTGCGCAGCAAATGCGCGAAATCGCACAAAATCCCCTATAAGTGTGCCGTTTTTTTCATAACTTTGCCCCGCTTTGAGATACATATATATAATATTGTGTATCTCGCCCGAATAGAAATCATCACACAATTACACATTATGAGTGAACAATTAAAGAAAATCAAGCAACTCGTGGAACTCCGCCAGAAGGCACGCCTTGGCGGCGGGGAAAAAGCGATTGAGAAGCAACACGAAAAAGGCAAGGCCACCGCACGCGAGCGCATCGACATGCTGCTCGACAAAGGCTCGTTTGAGGAAATGGACATGTTCAAACTTCACCGCTGTCACTATTTCGGCATGGAGAAGAAGCAGTTCCTCGGCGATGGCGTGGTAGCCGGTAGCGGCACAATCAACGGTCGCCTCGTCTATGTGTTTGCACAGGACTTCACCGTAAACGGCGGCTCGCTCTCCGAAACGATGGCAGAGAAAATCTGCAAAGTGATGGACCAGAGCATGAAGATGGGCGTACCCTGCATCGGCCTTAACGACTCAGGCGGCGCACGCATACAGGAAGGCATCAACGCCCTCGCCGGTTTTGGCAACATCTTCCAACGCAACATCGAGGCCAGCGGCGTAGTGCCTCAAATATCCGGCATCTGCGGCCCGTGCGCCGGCGGAGCGGTTTATTCTCCTGCCCTCACCGACTTCGTGGTGATGCTCGAAGGCGTGAGCTACATGTTCCTCACCGGTCCGAAGGTGGTGAAAACCGTGACGGGCGAGGACGTGACGCAGGAAGACCTTGGCGGCGCAGGCGTTCACTCCACGAAGAGCGGCGTTTGCCACTTCACGGCCAAGACGGAAGAAGAGTTCGCAGCCCTTATCCGCCGCCTGCTCTCCTATCTGCCGCAGAACAATATGGAACGCGCCCCGCGCGTTGC
>SFNC01000093.1 GCA_004554255.1 Bacteroidales bacterium | reverse complement strand
CTGTCGTATATAGGCGCACGTTATCAGATGCCTTATTTTAACTGGGCGTATCTCCGTCCGCTGATAGTGTTGTCGTCGGTGTCCCTTTTTGTGTGGTTTGCCACGTTGAAAATCGGCTACAGCCGCATAATAAATACAATTTCGGCATCTGTGTTCGCGATATATTTTATACATACATCGCCGTTGGTTGTAGATGACTGGTTTAATCCGATGTTGAACAAAATTAACCCTGCCGGCGGGCTTGGCGTGCAGATTGCCGTATACGCCGGTGCTGTGTTTGTGGTTTTCTTCGGCAGCGTTATTGTAGACCAGTTACGCATACCGGCTTGGAAAGGGGTGTGTAAATTATTCAAGTTCAAGTGATGAAACTGCTGTTTATAATAGATTCGCTGGGAATCGGCGGTGCGGAGAAGAGTCTGCTGACACTGCTGACGCATCTGGACGGTATGGGCCACGACCTGTACCTGTGGATACAGCACAGAGGCGGAGCTTTCGAGGCCATGTTGCCGCGAGGCGTACATGTACTGGAACAGAAGGATTTAGGCAAGACCAGCAGAGTTGCCGGGTTTGTAAACCGTATGGCGTTTTCGCTGTTATTGCGTTTGATGAAAAAGCGTCATGGCGCGGAGACAAAATGGAAATCCCGGCTAATGGAGGCCGGAGGACTGCCAAAGGATACTTTTGATGTGGTTGTGGCGTATCAGCAGGGAATCCCGACCTTTTTGGCGGCAAAGTATTTCACGGGGGCAAAAAAAGTGGCATGGGTTAACGCGGACCTGGCAAGTGTGGGTTATGATTCTCGGTTCTGTCGTGGAAAATACGATAAAATAGATGAAATTGTGGCGGTGTCCGATGTCTTGCGGGATAAAATTATGGCAGACGGATTCTGTGGCAGAGCGGCCAATGTACATGTAGTTTATGACCTGATAAGCCCTAAGGTTGTTAATGAATGGTCCCATGAGAAAGAGATAAAGAAAGATGTGTTTACTCTTGTCACGGTCGGGCGAATGGCGCCGCCCAAAGGGCATCTGTTGGCGTTGCGTGCGGCAGTGATTCTTCGGCAAAAGGGATTGAATTTCAGGTGGATATTCGTAGGAGACGGACCTGAAAGGGAGAAAATAGAACAGTTTGTCGCCGAAAACGGCCTGGAAGATTATATAGAATTGGCAGGAGCGACACCTAATCCGTACCCCTATATGAGAATTGCCGACATATATGTGCAACCGTCTCTAAGTGAGGGATTCGGTATGTCGCTCGCTGAGGCAAAAATGCTTTGCCGCCCTATCGTAGCCACTGATTTTCAGACAGCTGCGCTGCAGATAGAGAACGGTAAAAATGGTATAATCTGCGAGAAAAATGCGGAGACGCTGGCCGAAGCAATATTAAGACTGCATGGCGATGCGGCGATGCGTTCGCGTCTCAGCGCATATTTGTCCGAACGGGTTGAAAACAATGTCGCCGGACAACTTGCGGTTGTCCGGCGAGTATTAGGGATTGAGTAACAGGCGATTATTTAATCGAAGTGAAAATTTCCGAGAGGGTGGGGTGCGAGTGGACAGTGCGGACGGTAAGGTCGTCAATAGTCAGATTCGCCACGATAGCGGTTGCCGCTTCCTGTATCAGGTCTGCGGCATGGGCTCCAACGATGTGGCATCCGATTATGCGGCGAGTGTCAGCAGCGTAGAGAATTTTAAGCATGCCGTCGGCTTGTCCGGCAGCCTGAGCTTTGCCGTTTGCGGCATATAATGCCTTGGCCGAGCGGAAGGCGATGCCGCTTTTCTCGGCCTGCTCTGTTGTAAGTCCCACCATGGCGGCTTCGGGGTATGTGAACACTGCCGCCGGAATTGCGTTAAGGTCTACGTCAGCGCCCAATGCCACATGAGCCTGTGCCGTAGCTGCGTGCGCAAGCTGCAGCTTGCCGTTGCAGTCGCCCACGGCATAGAATCCGGGACGGGTGGTACGCATGGCGTTGTCGGTAACGATATAACCGCGTCGGTCAACTTCTATGCCGGCTTCAGCAAGGCCTTCGGGCACAACTGGGCGTCGGCCAACAGCCATCACTACCTGCTCGGCAATTACGCTTTCGTCTCCGTTTTTGCCCGCGTAAGTCACTTTTTTCAGACTGTCGGACTCCTGACTTACCGAAGTGACAGCGGCGCCCAAGATAAATTTGATACCACGACGTGTAAGCATGGTGCGCAGGCGCTTGGCCACCTCCTTGTCGAACGGCGGCAACACCTCTTTAAGGTATTCTATGACAGTTACTTCCACGCCGAAAGCAGCCATTATAGATGCAAATTCAAGACCGATTACACCGGCGCCGATTATAGCCATGGAGGCGGGCAGAGACTCAAGCTGGAGCACACCGTCCGAGTTTATGGTGAGTTCCTCGCCCGGAATCGGCAGCGCCGCCGGCCGCGAGCCGGTGGCAATAAGCACTTTCGGTGCCGAGTAAACCTCGTCTCCTATGCCAACTGTCCCGTCGGGCAGAATTCGCGCCTGGCCCCACACGAATTTGCATGGAGCGATGGTGCTGCGCACGTTCTCGCGCAGACCTTCCACTATTGTTTCCATGCGCTTTACAACCGCAGGGTAGTCAACCTTTACTTCGCCGACAGAGATGCCGAAACTTGCGGCTTCTGACGCTGTGAGCATGACCTCGGCCGATGCGGCAAGGCATTTGGTGGGGATACATCCGCGATTCAGGCATGTGCCGCCGGGAAAAGCGTAGTCTATGAGTATAACTTTTTCGCCGGCATTGGCGCGCTCTGCGGCCACGGTATAGCCAGCGGGGCCGGCTCCTATTACTATCAGGTTTGCATTAATCATATTTCTGAAAATTTAAAGTTCGCTGTATTTAACCACAGGATGCAGAGCGGCCTCGGTGTCATCGGGATGCACCACGGGAGTATTGTGCGGCGCATTCAGAACCACCTTCGGAGTCTCGCGGGCTTCCCGGGCGATCTGTTTCATAACCTCAATAAAGCGGTCGAGAGTCTCGCGGCTTTCAGTTTCGGTAGGCTCAATCATCAGCGACTCATGGAACAGGAGCGGGAAATAGATGGTGGGAGCATGGAAACCGAAGTCCAGAAGGCGTTTGGCAATGTTCAGAGTGGTGACGCCTGTTGACTTGTCAGCGAGGCCGTCGAAAACAAACTCATGTTTGCAAGCGCCGTCAATAGGCAGCAGGTAATCGCCTTTAAGAGAGTCTTTTATGTAATTGGCATTAAGCACGGCATGGGGTCCAACCTGAGCAAGAGCGTCCGCGCCAAGGCTGAGGATATACGCCAGAGCCTTAAGCTCGACAGTAAAGTTTCCTAACCATGAGCTTATGCGACCGAGTGCCTCCGGGCTGTCAGTGCTGACGTAATACGAATCGTCTGTTTCGTCATAAATGACGCGGGGATTGGGCAGGAAATCCTGCAGGCCGTCGCGAACGCCTACCGGACCGGAGCCCGGGCCTCCTCCTCCGTGGGGAGTGGAGAAGGTCTTGTGCAGGTTGATGTGCATTACGTCAAATCCCATATCTCCGGGACGGGCCACACCGAGCATCGGGTTGAGATTGGCGCCGTCGTAGTACATCAGCGCACCGGCCTCGTGTACCATACGGGCTATTTCGGGAATATTCTTCTCGAACATGCCCACGGTGTTGGGGTTGGTCATCATCACTGCGGCAACGGTGTTGTCGAGTTTCGATCGCAAATCATCCACATCCACTGTTCCATCGGCAAGGCTTTTCACTTCCACAATCTTGTAACCGCAGACATTTGCCGAGGCGGGATTGGTGCCGTGGGCACTGTCGGGAACAATCACTTTGTCGCGTGCGAAGTCTCCGTTATGGTCATGGTAGGCATGAATCACCATAAGGCCGGTAAGCTCGCCGTGAGCACCGGCAAAAGGATTCAGGGTGAATTCGGCCATGCCGCCAATTTCGCTGAGGAATGACTGCAGTGTGTGGTATGCCTCAAGTGCGCCCTGTACAGTCTCGTCGGGCTGTGCGGGATGCAGAGCAGCAAAGCCTGGTGCAGCGGCCACTTCCTCGTTGATTTTCGGGTTATACTTCATGGTGCAAGACCCAAGGGGATAGAATCCGGTATCTACGCCAAAGTTGTTGGTGCTCAGGTTATTGTAATGCCGCACGATGGTAGGCTCGTCAACTTCGGGGAGTGCCGGAGCCTCGTTTCTGAGCAGCTGCGCGGGCAAATCGTCAAGATTGTCATTAAATACATTTACGGGCAGCGAAAAACCACGGCGTCCCTTAACCGAGCAATCAAAAATAAGTTTGTCATAAAAATCCTTATTCATCGTTGGCCTCCTTTCCGTTATCGGCGGGGCATACCGCCGCAGTGAAAATCTGAGTCAGGTCGTCCATCTCGTCAGAATCCCGCATTTCGGTGACAGCGATAAGAAGTTCGTCGTCAGCGATGCGTATTCCCGGCAGGTATCCGAAACTTACGGCGCTGTAATATGCGTTGTCGGCGGCTTCCGGCGATGGGAATTTGATGACAAATTCATTCAGGAACGGCTTGTCGGGATACTTAAGCGAAACGCCCGGAATGGCAGTGAGATTGCGTGCCAGATAATGTGCCCCGCCATAGCTGAGACGGTTCACTTGTCCGAGGCCTTCGGCGCCCATAACAGAGCAGTACATGGCTGCGTAAAGAGTCATGATTCCCTGGTTTGAGCAGATATTTGACGTTGCCTTTTCGCGGCGGATGTGCTGTTCGCGGGCCTGTAAGGTGAGAACAAAAACGCGCTGTCCCTTCTCGTCCTTTGTAGCGCCGACTATGCGGCCCGGCATTTTTCTCATCAGGGCCTTTGTGGTGCACATGTAACCGAGGTAGGGGCCGCCGAAGTTCAGCGGCATACCCAGGGACTGGGCGTCGCCGACAGCAATGTCCGCGCCCCATTCCGCGGGAGTCTTGATGACACCTAACGCGCAGGCGTGGCTGTTGATAACCATCAGGGCCTTTGCCGAGTGTATATCATCGGCAAATCCGCTAAAGTCCTCAAGGATACCGTAATAGTTGGGCGATGCCAGTATTACACCGGCCACATTTCCTTCGGCAAGCATCTGCTGCATTGCCGCGCGGTCCGTCACGCCGTCTTTTTCCGGGATAACGGACAGCTCGACCTTGTGGTAACGGGCGTATGTGGCCACAACCTCGCGCACATACGGCGCTACAGTAGCCGAAATCAGCACGCGGTTGCGCTTGCGGGCGGCAGCCACACACATCATCATGGCTTCGGCTGTGGCAGTCGCGCCATCGTAAAGCGATGCGTTGCTGACGTCCAGCCCGGTAAGCTCGCACATCATTGACTGATACTCGAAAATGTATTGCAGAGTACCCTGCGAAATCTCGGGCTGATAGGGGGTGTATGCCGTAAGGAATTCTGAGCGGGCCATCAGCGATTTTATTACCGAGGGGGCATAGCGGTCGTAGAAGCCGCCTCCGGCAAAGCAAACCAGAGGCTCGTTCTCATTTTCAAGTGCGTTAAAATACCGGCGGACCTCCGGTTCGGACATTTCTCCGGGGAGGTCGTAACCGTTTTTCATTCTCAGCTGCTCGGGAATGTCCGCAAACAGCCGGTCTATATTGTCGGCACCACACCGGTCCAACATTGCTGTAATGTCGGCATCGGTGTGGGGCAGATATCTGTGTCTGCTCATGGCAAAAGGGTTATGATTAGTGCTTTTGCTCCTTGTCGCAGAGTTCGTCGTAAGCGGCCTGGTCAAGCAGTTCGTCGGCCTGTGCGGGGTCGGCGATGGTAATCTTGATAATCCAGTTGGCCATGGGGTCATCGCTAACCAGGCGGGGATTGTCAACGAGGGCCTCGTTGACTTCAATGATAGTACCGCTGAGAGGTGCGAAGAGGTCGCTGGCGGCTTTTACGCTCTCGATAGCGCCGAATTCTTCGTCTTTCTCCACTTCGTCGTCAACCTCGGGCATGTCTACATAAACTACGTTGCCAAGCTGTTTTGCTGCATAGGGAGAGATACCGATGTAAGCTTCGTTGCCTTCAATGCGGGCATATTCGTGAGACGGAAGATATTTTATCATGATAATTAGTTTTTAGTGGGGGGATTATTTTTTGTAATTAGGTGTATAAAAGCGTTTTTTGATTACAACAGCGGGGAAAACTTTGCGGCGCACGCGCACATCCAGTTCGGTTCCCAGCTTGTTAAGCGGTGTTTTCACCATAGCCATGGCCAGGTTCTTTTCCAGTGTTATGGAGCGGTAACCGGTGGTGATTTCACCTACCACGTTACCCTCCTTGTCCAGAACCTCGTATCCGTGTCTGGCGATGGCGGGACCTTGAATTTCCAGGCCTACGCATTTGCGGGCTACGCCTTCGGCTTTTTGCCGTTCTATTACTTCCTTGCCGATAAATTCGGGCTTGTCAAGTTTGCAGAACATGGAAAGTGAGGCCTCAACGGGAGTGATGTCGGCTGAGAGTTCGTCGCCATACAGCGGCAAACCGGCCTCGAAGCGCAGAGTATCGCGGCATCCGAGTCCGCAGGGCTGTACGCCGGCCTGCATCAGCTTCCGCCAAAGGTCTACGGTAAGATCTTGCGGTGCGTAAATCTCGAATCCGTCTTCGCCGGTGTATCCTGTGCGGCTGACGATAATGTCGCGGCCGTCCAGTATGGTGTCCATGAATGTGTAGAACGACAGAGCCGACACATCAATGCCAAGTACCTCTTTTAATGTTTTTTCGGCATTCGGGCCCTGTACGGCCAGCTCGCCGTATTCGTCACTCAGGTGGCTGACAGTCACATCGTATTCCTTGGCTTGCTCGCGAATCCATTCCACGTCCTTGTCAATGTTTCCGGCGTTGATAACCAGGAAATATTCGTTTTCTTTGCGGCGGTAAACTAGCAGGTCGTCCACTGTGCCTCCGTTGTGGTACAGCATCATGCCGTACAGAATGCCACCATCGGGCAGCGGCCTTACGTCATTGGTGAAGATATGGTTTACAAATTCCTGTGCCTGAGGCCCTGTGATAAGGACCTCGCCCATGTGGCTGACATCGAAGACGCCGACATCGTTGCGTACGGCGTTGTGTTCCTCGACAATCCCGGC
>SFNC01000092.1 GCA_004554255.1 Bacteroidales bacterium | reverse complement strand
TGAAAGGATAGGTTCCTATAATCCGAACACTAATCCTGCTACAATCACTCTTAACTTCGAGCGGGCTTTGTATTGGGTATCCAACGGCGCAGAACCTACCGACACCGTACGCACCATCCTTTCGGAGGAAGGCGTACTGATGATGAAACACCTTCTCGGTGGCGTCAAGAAAGGCGCATTCGACGAGGCAGAGGCAAATCGCCGTTTCGAGGCATGGAAGAACAACCGTCAGCAGAAACTTGACAAACTGAAAGTTTCCATGGCCACAAAGCAGCAGGAAGAGGCTAAACAGCGTCTCGCAGACGAACAGGCCAAGAATGCTGCAAAAGCAGAAGAAGTAGCAAAGAAAAAAGCAGAACTCGCTGCCGCTAAGGCTGAAGCTGAGGCTGCTGCAAAGGCAGAGGCTGACGCCGTTGCTGCCGCTGAAGCTCCTGCTGCAGAAGAAGCTGCCGCTGAATAATCCGGTACTTCTTGCCGAAGAGTTTTGCTCTTCAGACATTATCACGCTGACCATATTTCGCGACCGTGCGGATTGTGGTCAGCGTTTGTTATGTACACCCGGATGATGCTGTTTCAGTTGTTTGTAGTCGCGGAAGGATAGGGTACGGCCGAGTTGCGGGACCTTGCGGGGGTGTGGAGGCCGGGATATTGCCGTGCCGGGCGGGGTGCAGTTGGTTTTTAGGGCCCCGGAGGGCATGGAAGGCTCAGAGATCTCAGAGATCTCAGAGAACTCAGAGAATCCTGAGTGCTCAGAAGGCTCAGATGCCTCCGGTTGCTCTGTGGGGTGGGGTGTGTTTTTCTGCTTTTCCGCGATGCGGCGTTTTTCCTCTTTGCGGGCCTCGCGGCGCTCGCGGGCCTGCTTCATGCGGTCAATCTCATCTCTAATCCAGGAAATGGCGAAGTTAACGTAATTGTTATCCGAAAGTTTGCCATAGACAATGTAATCGTAAATTGCCATGATTGTGACTGTGCGCTGTTCTTTGTTGAGCTCGTTGATGCGCTCAATCCATTCTGCTTTAAATATGAAGTTAAATGCGTCCATAGTTTATAAAATCAGGCTTAAAAAGTTTTACGACGCAAAGATACTACATAAAATTGCTGAATGCAAATTAAAATAATAAATATAACAAAGATTAACATTTGCGATATTATCCGACGAGGTGTTTGTCGCTTCCGGCAAAATCATCCCGGATACGAAAAAGCGGTGCGCCAAATCTGACACACCGCCTTTTTTTTGGGGGGGGTAAGTAATTATGCCGAATTACTCGGCTGACTTTTCGTCAATAATCTTGCTGACTATTTTGTCGGATTCGGCATCATAGTCAATGACAATCTCATTGCCGGTCTCGGCGACGGCGGAGATGATAAGCTCGGCCAGTTCGTCTTCCAGGTACTTCTGGATGGCGCGTTTCAGCGGGCGCGCTCCGTACTGAATATCATAGCCTTTTTCTGCTACGTAATTCTTGGCGGCGTCTGTGAGCGTGAGCTTATATCCGAGGTCTGACACACGCTTGTAGAATCCGCTGAGTTCTATGTCAATAATTTTAAAGATGGCATCGCGGTCCAGCTGGTCGAACATGATAATATCGTCAATACGGTTCAGGAATTCGGGCGAGAATGCCTTGTTCAGCGCCTTCTGTATAACTCCCTGAGCGTGGGTAGAGTCCGGCGAAGCGTTTCCGGCGGTGTTGAATCCCACGCCGCTGCCAAAGTCGCGCAACTGACGCACACCGATATTCGAGGTCATGATGATTATGGTGTTCTTGAAGTCGATGCGGCGCCCGAGGCTGTCGGTGAGTCTGCCCTCGTCCATAACCTGCAGCAGCAGATTGAAAACATCCGGGTGTGCCTTCTCAATCTCGTCCAGCAGAACGATGGAGTAGGGGTGGCGACGAACCTGCTCGGTGAGCTGTCCGCCCTCCTCGTAGCCCACGTATCCGGGAGGCGCTCCCACGAGTCGGCTGACGGTGAATTTCTCCATGTATTCGCTCATGTCAATGCGGATGAGGGTATCGGACGAGTCGAACATGTACTGCGCAAGTTTCTTGGCAAGGTGCGTCTTGCCGACGCCTGTGGGTCCGAGGAACATGAAAGTGCCGATTGGCTTGTTGGGATCCTTGAGGCCTATGCGGTTGCGCTGAATAGCCTTTACGACCTTTTCAATGGCCTTGTCCTGGCCGATGATGTCCTTCTTGATAGCGGGCGCCATCTCGCGCAGGCGTTTGCCCTCGGTCTGTGCAATGCGCTGAACGGGGACACCGGTAATCATGGCGACAACCTCGGCTACCTTCTCGGCGTCAACTACCTGGCGGTTGTTGTTGATTTTGTCCTCCCATTCCTTCTTGCATTTATCCAGCTGCTCGGTGAGCTCGGTGGCGCGGTTGCGCCAGGCGGCGGCCTTCTCGAAGTCCTGGGCCTTTGCCGCCTCCAGCTTGTTGGTGGTGGCCTCGTCAATCTCACGCTCAAGGCGCTCAATATCGTCCGGAACGATTATGTTCGTGATGTGGACACGCGAGCCGGTCTCGTCCATCGCGTCAATAGCCTTGTCGGGGAAATTGCGGTCCGAGATATATCGGTCGGTGAGTTTCACGCAAGCCTCAAGGGCCTCGTCGGTAAAGGTCACATTGTGGTGAGCCTCGTATTTATCCTTGATATTATTGAGGATCTGAAGGGTCTCCAGCGCGGTGGTGGGCTCTACCATTACCTTCTGGAAACGGCGCTCCAGTGCGCCGTCCTTTTCGATGTTTTTGCGGTATTCGTCCAGTGTTGTCGCACCTATGCACTGCAGTTCGCCGCGGGCAAGCGCGGGCTTGAGCATATTGGCGGCGTCCATGGAGCCCTGCGGGTTTCCGGCACCGACGATGGTGTGAATCTCGTCAATGAACAGAATCACGTCGGGGTTCTTGGTCAGCTCGATTAGGATGGCCTTGATGCGCTCCTCGAACTCACCGCGGTATTTGGTGCCTGCCACGAGCGAAGCCATGTCAAGCGACACTACGCGCTTGTTGAAGAGCACGCGGCTTACCTTGCGCTGTACTATTCTTAGGGCCAGGCCTTCCACGATGGCGGATTTACCCACGCCGGGCTCGCCGATGAGCACGGGGTTGTTCTTTTTGCGGCGGCTGAGAATCTGCGCCAGGCGCTCAATCTCGGTCTGTCGGCCCACTACGGGGTCCAGGCGTCCTTCTGCCGCGGCACATGTCATGTCGTGTCCGAATTTGTCCAGCATGGGAGTGTCTGTCCCGGACTTGGCGGCGCGACGTGTTGTGGATGCTGAGCTGTGCGGAGCCGAGCCTGAGCCTGAGCTGCGCGGCGGCTCGTCGTCGTCGTCAATGAAGTCGGCGCCGGCAACGGGAGTATTGGCCTCCCGGCGCGCGGCGGCAGACAGCACGCCGTAGTCTATGCCATGGCTGCGGAAGGCGTCGAAGAAGGTCATGCTCTGCACGTCCGGGTTGTGGAAAATAGCGAGCAGGATGTGCGCCGACGACACCTTGTCGCTTTTCAATATCCTGGCTTCCAAGGCACTGAGGCGTACCACGCGGTTGGTGAGCGAGGTGATGCTCACAGCCGACGATGCGTTGGCGTCCACATTGTACATGTCGTTATCAAGTCTTGCGAAGATCTGCTCCAGCTCGTCGGCATCCTTGGAAACGCGTCCGAGCAGCTGCCATCCCGAGTCCTTGAGTGCGTGCATGGCCAGCAGGACAAACTCCGGTGTCAGCTCGGTACAATTGTGCTGCCGCACAATGCGCTGGGCGGTGTTGAGCAATATGGTAATCTCTTGTGAATAATTATTGTCCATTCGCTATATAAGTGATTATGATTTTGTTACCTTAGAAAGTGATTAAACAGATTGGGCATCGGTTTATCTGCATAGCAGCAATAAGCGTGCCAAATATTATACGCCGGTTAATTATTGAGTAAAAGAAGGTTTGGCACAAAAAAGCACAAAAAAGTCGGCTAAGTTCAAACTTTGTGATTCAAAGTTAGTGATTTTTTCCGAAAAAATTCGTAATTTTGTATGATAATTTTGCCTTGGTAGGCATTTTTAGTGCTTTTTAGATAAAAGAGCAGGATCTAACTGACTAATTAACACTCTTTTACAGGTATGTTAGAAGACGACGACCGTATCATAAAAATTGATATAGAGAACGAAATGAAGAGCGCGTACATCGACTATTCGATGTCCGTAATTGTGTCGCGAGCGCTCCCCGATGCCCGAGACGGCCTTAAACCGGTACAGCGCCGTGTGCTGTTCGGTATGGATGTCATGGGCAATACAAGCGACAAACCGCATAAAAAGTCGGCCAACTGTGTGGGCGAGGTTATGGGTAAGTATCACCCCCATGGCGACTCGTCCATCTACGGAACGGTTGTGAATCTTGCCCAGGACTGGAAGATGCGCAATATCCTTATCGACGGCCACGGAAACTTCGGTAGCGTTGACGGCGCATCGCCTGCGGCAATGCGTTACACCGAGGTGCGCCTTGCCAAACTGGGCGAGGAGATGCTCTCGGACATCAACGATGATACCGTAGACTTTGTTCCCACTTACGACAACGGTAACCGCGAGCCGGTGGTGCTGCCCACACGCTTCCCCAATCTGTTGGTGAACGGTGCCTCGGGTATCGCCGTGGGTATGGCCACCAACATGCCGCCCCACAACCTGCGCGAAGCGCTCAACGCCGCTGTGGCGCTGGTGGATAACCCCGACATCACGGTTTCGGAGCTCATCAAATACATTCCGGCTCCCGACTTCCCCACCGGCGGTACCATCTATGGCTACAACGGTGTTAAGGAGGCATACGAGACCGGCCGCGGACGTATTATTGTGCGCGCGAATGCCGAGATAGAGCAGGAGGCCAACCACGAGACTATCGTGGTAAAAGAGATTCCGTACGGCGTAAACAAGGCCGAACTCATTAAATATATCGCCGAACTTGTCAACGAGAAGAAGATAGACGGCATCGCCGACATAAACGACGAGACCGACTTCGAGGGCATGCGCATCGTTATCAAGCTCAAGAGCGACGCCAACGCCAATGTGGTGCTGAACAAGCTGTACAAGATGACGCAGATGCAGGCCTCGTTCTCGGTAAATAATGTGGCACTGGTGGGCGGACGTCCCCGTACGCTCAACCTCAAGCAGATACTTGAGGAGTTTGTGTCGCACCGCCACGAGGTAATCATCCGCCGTACGCAGTTCCGTCTTGCCAAGGCTCAGGACCGCCTGCACATTTTGGAGGGTCTGATAGTGGCCTCGCAGCACATTGACGAGGTTATCAAGATTATCCGCTCGTCGCAGACGGTGGAGGAGGCCAAGACAAGGCTGATGGAGCGCTTCGGGCTGTCGGACCGTCAGGTTACGGCTATCGTGGAGATGAAACTCCGCGCCCTCACCGGCCTGGAGCAGCATAAGCTTGAGGATGATTACAACAAGCTCAAGGAGTACATCGCCGGTCTGGAGCAGATTCTTAACGACGACCACGTGTGCCGCGAGCTCATGAAGAGCGAGATGATAGAGACCATGGAGAAGTATGGCGACGATCGCCGCACCCGCATAGATTATACTGCCGGCGACTTCAACGCCGAGGACTTCTACTCGGACGACGATATGATCATCACCATCTCGCACATGGGATACATAAAGCGTACCCCGCTGAGCGACTTCCGCGCCCAGAATCGTGGCGGTGTCGGCGCGAAAGGCTCGGATACCCGCGACAGCGACTTTATAGAGCACATCTACACCGCATCAATGCACAGCACTATGCTGTTCTTTACGCAGAAGGGTCTGGTATTCAGCATGAAAGTTTACGAGCTCCCCGAGGGCGCCAAGAACTCCAAGGGCCGCGCACTGCAGAATGTGCTCAACATTGAGCCGGACGATAAGGTCAACGCCTTCATCAGCTGCAAGATGCTCAACGATATTGAATATGTGACATCGCACAATCTGGTGTTTGCCACACTTAAAGGTGTCGTCAAGAAGACATCGCTGGCCGAATACGCACGCGTAATGGCCAAGGGTAAGAAAGCCATCGTGCTCCGCGAGGACGACCGCCTTGTGGGTGTTGAGCTTACCGACGGGAACTCGCAGATTCTGCTCGCCGACCGCAAGGGCCGCGCCATCCGCTTCGACGAGGCCAAGGTGCGCCAGATGGGCCGTGTGTCTGCCGGTGTGCGTGGTATGACGCTCGATGGTCCGGACGACTATGTTGTAGGCCTCATAACCATGGCCGAAGGCGAGGACAATACTATTCTGGTGCTCTCGGAGAAAGGAATTGGCAAGCGCTCTGTTATAGACACTTATCGCGTGACAAACCGTGGCGGTAAGGGCGTCAAGACTATGAATATCACCGACCGTACCGGTCAGCTGGTGGCATTCAAGAGCGTGAACGACGATACTGACCTCGTGATTATCAACAAATCCGGTATCACCATCCGCATCCGCGTCGCCGACATCCCCGTGCGTGGCCGCGCAACCATGGGAGTCAAGCTTATTGACCTCACCAAGAAGGGTGGTGACATCGCATCGGCATGCTGTGTGCCCACAGACCCCGAGGAAGAGGCCGAGAATCTCGAAATCCCTGAGTCGGAACTCGCAAATGCCGAGGAAGTGGACGTAGATGAAGTGGAAATAGACGAGCCCGAGGCCGAAGATGATGCGGCTGAGGAGGACAATGAGCAATAATGCCGTTTATCTGTTAATAAGAAAGTTAAAAATTTAAAACACTTACTTGTTAAACCATGACATGGTAATATTGTCAAAACAGATATAGACATTTCACATACACATTATATAATATACACCGATAAATTAATAACAACTTAATAACCCACCCATAAAAACTTCACCAATTATGAAGAAAACTAGCATTATCGGTCTGTGTCTGATTACAGCAGCCACAGCAACAGCGCAGAAAACTGTTGTGAAGGAAGCCGAAAAAGCCATGAAATCCGGAAAACCCTTCACCGAGGTAGTCACCATTATTACCCCCGCCTACAGTAACCCCGAGACCGAGAAGTCGGCCGAGGCTTATTACATCCCCGGAAAAGCCGGCTTCAAGCAGTACGATGATGTTCTCGGCAAAAAGCAGGTGGGCCTCATCAAACCTGAAG
>SFNC01000091.1 GCA_004554255.1 Bacteroidales bacterium | reverse complement strand
GCCAAGTCTCATCGGTCATGTAGCTCGCTACATTCCCTCTTCAACTTGCGAAATTTCCTCGAAAATACACCGCCCCTGCGTTAACAAATATTGGGGAACAGGGTCTAATATTCTATTTTATCGTCCTTGTCCATCCACATCCTGAAGGCGTGGAAGGCCACATCGCTCATCATCGGCTCGGCCGGCAGCTTGCGCTTTTCGCGCGGCAGCTCCAGCTCATCGTAGATAAACGAATCGTCAAAGCCGATATTCTTGGCATCGGTTTTGTTGTTACCGAAGTACAGCTTGTCCAGGTGCGCCCAGTAAATCGCGCCCAGGCACATGGGGCACGGCTCGCACGACGAGAAAATCTCGTAGCCGGCAAGGTCGAAAGTGCCCAGCTTGCGGCACGCCTCGCGGATGGCGCTTACCTCGGCGTGAGCCGTGGGGTCGCAGTTCGCCGTTACGCGATTCACTCCGGTGGCCACAATTTCGCCGTCACGGGCGATAACGGCTCCGAACGGGCCGCCGCCATTTTCCACATTTTCCTCCGAGAGGCGTATCGCCTCGCGCATCAGTTCGTCCTTTGTCATGTCCTTACTGTATGATTCTTAAATGTTTAGGTTCTGTTTGTGCGCTTCCGGGACGCATGCGCCACAAAAGCCAACGACAAATATACGCAATTTCTCGCACTTGACCAAGATTCGCACCCATATTCCCGCATAAAAAAGCCATATTCAGTATTTTTTTGCGCTGCCGGGAGGTGGCGGTTTGGCAAAAATATGTAACTTTGTCTGCCGGATATTTTATATATTATTATATGGTAAGACTGACAATCAAGAATATGGTTTGCCGCCATTGCGTGAGCTGCGTGCGCAGTGTGCTGTCCGACGAGCTGCACCTGGCCGTGGAGTCGGTGTCGCTTGGCTGCGCGGAGATAGATGATGTGGCCACGCCGCCGGATTACGCCGCCATAGAAGCTGCCCTGGAGAGGGAGGGCTTCGAGCTGATACACTCGCGCGATGCCGAAATCATTGATTCCGTAAAGCGGACGCTCATCAGTCTTACGCGCCGCGACGGAGACTGCCAGAGAGAAAGTCTGTCGGCGTTGCTGGACGGTAAGTATGGCATATCCTACGCCTCGCTGAGCCGCCTGTTCTCTGAGATTGAGGGCCGCAGTCTCGAGAACTACTTTATCAGCCTGCGGATAGAGAGGGTTAAGGAGCTGATTAAGTATCATAAGCTGTCGCTGTCCGAGATTGCGTACATGATGGGATACTCCTCCGTGGCCCACCTGTCGCGCCAGTTCAAGCAGACCACCGGGCTCACGCCCACGCAGTTCCGCGAAATCGGCGGCGACCGTATTCCTCTGCCCGAATTATGACTCTGAGCCCGTTCGCCGGCGTTGACAAATATTGGGGAATGACATAATCCTGTAACGGATTGTCGGAATTGTATAACGCCGATAGGGGGAATCCGTTGTAATTTTGCAGTGGAAAAACAATCAAGAAATGGAACTGATAAATTCATTGATATTCATGCTCAACGAGATGTCTCCCTACATCCTGTTGGGCTTCCTGATAGCCGGCCTGATGCACGCCTTTGTGGGGCAACGTACCATGTCGCGGCACCTTTCGGGCAGTGGCTGGCGCTCGGTTGTCAAGGCTGCCATGGTGGGCGTGCCCCTGCCGTTGTGCTCCTGCGGAGTGCTGCCCACGGCCATCGCGATGCGCCGTTCGGGAGCGTCCAAGGCCGCTTCCACCTCCTTCCTCATCGCCACACCACAGACGGGCGTGGACAGCATCGCCGCCACCTGGTCGCTGCTCGGCCCCGCTTTCGCTGTGGTTCGCCCCGTTGCCGCGTTCGCAACGTCACTGTTAGGCGGAATGGCCGTAGGGTATGATGAGCGCAAGAGCCCGGCCGGAAGCGACAGCGGACGTGCTGACGCCTGCACGAATTGCCGTCCGGTGTCCTTCAGCAGAAAGTGCCTCGATGCGCTCAGGTATGGATTCGTGGACCTGGTGGGCAGCATCGGAGTGTGGCTCGTAGCCGGACTGCTGATTGCCGCTGTAATTGCCGTATACGTCCCCGCCGACTTCTTCGCCGCCGTAGGCTCCACGCCCATAGTGTCCATGGTCGCCGTGCTGCTGATAGCGATACCCATGTATGTCTGCGCCACCGGCTCCATACCCATTGCTTTGTCGCTGGTAATGAAGGGCCTGTCTCCCGGTACGGCTCTCGTCCTGCTCATGGCGGGCCCGGCCGCGAACTTCGCCTCCTTCACGCTGATTTCGCGCGAGATGGGACGCCGCACAGCCATCATTTACCTCGCCTCAATAGTAATCGGCGCTATCGGATTCGGATTGCTGATAGATTACGTCTTGCCGGCAAGCTGGTTCGCTATCGGGCAGAATTGCGCGGCATGCCATCACGGCACTGGCTTCGGCCTGTTCCCCACAGAGTGCTCCGCCATACTGTCCACGCTGCTGATATATTCAATTGCAAAAAGATACATTGTAAAATCAAAAACATTTGAGAACATGACAGTTAAATACACTATCAAAGGCATGAACTGCCCGCATTGCCAGGCCGCTGTTGCAAAAGCAATCAGCTCTGTGGACGGCGTAACAGGTGTAAACGTAGACCTTTCCACCGGCGTGGCCGAAGTAGAAGGCGCACATGACGGCGACTCCGTGAAAAAAGCTGTAGAAGCTGCCGGCTTCAACATCGCCTGAGCCACCCTCGCCCGGGTCTAAGAACTTAATCTGCCGCAATTTGTTGATAATTAAACAACAATGCAGCAAATGAATGCGGAATCACTATTTGACCTTACGGGCAAAGTCGCTGTTGTCACCGGCGGTGGCGACGGTATAGGCAAGGGCTGCTGCGAGATTCTCGCCGCTGCCGGTGCCTCGGTGGTGGTCAGCGACCTCTCTGCCGAGAAGGCCCAAGCCACGGATACACCCGAGAGCGTCATTCCGTGAGTCGCGTCTGTGTAAGCGCTGATTGCATGACCTATAATATGGACTTCCCGGTCTTGCGATTTTCCTTCGCCGACGAGGCCACTGTGCGCCGCTTCCGCGGGACTCTCCACCTCTCCGATGGCGATTAACTCCCACATTTAAACACAATTAGGGCTTTGTCAGTATGGATTAAAGATGCTGAAATCATTATTTTAAAATTTTGTTGGTGTTTTATTTGGATTATTCTGTAATTATTACTAACTTTGCACTCAGTACAAGATTGATAAAATCAAAATGAGCACCAGTACCCTTTTATCGGACAGTAAACTGACGGAACTAATGCACCGTGCAGGGATAAGGCCTTCGGTGCAGAGAATCGCGGTTCTCTCCTTCATAGCTAATATGAAGAGCCATCCTACGGCCGACGATATATACTGTGAGCTCGCTCCAAAATATCCGAGTCTCTCCCGTACGACGGTCTATAACTCCCTACATGCACTTGCCGAGTCCGGGCTTGTTCGCGAACTCGAAATTGAAAGCGGCATCAAGCATTACGATTTTGCCCTGCACTCTCCGCACAGCCATTTCATCTGTCACAACTGTGGACGTATATACGACATGGATATTCCGGCCGGTCTTGAGAACGCGGCCATGCCGGGATTCAGCGTAGACAGCATAGACGTATATATAAAAGGTACATGCCTCGTATGTAAAACAAATTAATAATAACAATTATAACACCAACCAAGAAAATGAAAGAACTTAAAGGAACCAAAACAGAACGCAACCTCATGGAAGCCTTCGCAGGCGAATCTCAGGCCCGTAATAAATATTCGTACTACGCCTCTAAAGCACGTCGCGACGGCTACGAACAGATTGCCGCAATCTTCGAGGAAACTGCACATAACGAGAAAGAGCACGCAAAACTCTGGTTTAAATATCTCCACGGCGGCGAAATGCCCGATACAATGGCTAATCTCCGTGATGCTGCCGACGGCGAGAACTACGAGTGGACAAACATGTACGATCGCATGGCTAACGAAGCCGAAGAAGAGGGATTTACCGAGATTGCATGGCGTTTCCGCGCAGTGGCTGCCATAGAGCGTCACCATGAAGAGCGCTACCGCCGTCTCCTCGCAAACATCGAAGACGGAATCGTTTTCTCTCGCGACAACGACGCCGTATGGGTTTGCCGTAACTGCGGCCACATCGTAGTCGGTAAAAAAGCTCCCGAAGTATGCCCGGTATGCAAACATCCGCGTAGCTTCTTCCAGATTGAAGCCACAAACTATTAAGCCCCCTCATTGAACCATATAGGGCGGTGTGTCATTTTTTAGGCACACCGCCTTTTTACGTATGGCCGGGACATTATGGCATATTTGCCCGAAATTTTCGGCTTGACCCCTTTTTCTGAAAGTGCAGTGCGTTTCTGATAAAATTTTGGCCTTTTCAGTAGTGCGTTAGTATGTTAGTAATACAGAAGTGCCGAAAATCGGCGAAATCGTGTCTATTTTTGACGATAGTACAAAAATATAACCGTCTGATTATCAACGATAATCAGACGGTTGCTTAAATGCTTTGGCGGAGAGAGAGGGATTCGAACCCCCGGAGGTGTGACCCTCAACGGTTTTCAAGACCGCCGCAATCGACCACTCTGCCATCTCTCCAGTGCGCCTAAGGCCGCGTTAGTGGCAATCTTTTTTGCCTGCGCCTTATTTGCGTCTGCAAAGTTACGGCTTTTTTATGAATCCACCAAATTTTTCACCCCTTTTCCGCAAAATTCCACTAAAAATACACCCAACAAAATAGATCTTCGCTAAAATTCGGCCTCGAAATCTATTTGGGGCTGATTGCGGTTGTCGGCATAGGCGGTGTTACATTCTATCAGGGCGCCGTCCACAAGGTTTACCAGCGGGGCGATGAGTTGCGGGCTCAGGTGGTTGGACTTCATGGACTCGCCTGTAGATATTTTTACTCCCACCTTGCCTGTGGCCTTGACGCCCAGGGCGTTATATATTTTTACAATGTTCTCGGGGGTGATGTCCTTGATGTAATACACTGTGGGCAGTGAGTCTGTGGCGGGTGCCGACGGAGTGGCGGTGTCCTGCGCCGAGCAGCTTACGGAAATTATCAGCGATAATAGTGGTGAATAATTTTCTCTTATTTAGGTATTTATGGGTTATATATGCAGTTTTATGCCGCCCATGGCGGTGAATCCGGGCATGTCGTAGCCGCGGTTTATCACGTATTTGGTGTCGGTGATGTTGTCCAGCCGGCAGAATACTCCCAGGTAGCGGTTTATGCGGTACGATGCCTTGAGGTTGAGCACTATATAGCTCTGATTATCAACGGTCGGGGCTACATAAAGGCCGCCGATACCGCGCATTTCGGCGCTGACATTGAAGTTTCGGAAGGCGTTCCAGTCAGCCCCGATAAAATATTGGTTCTTCGGCGCTCCGGTAAGGTTGTTCAGCGAGGTGTGCAGGTAAGAATAGGAAGCGTGGAGCATCAGTCGTTCAACGGGGTGGCAAGCCAAAGTAACCTCCATACCCTTGTTGATAAAGTTGCCGGTGTTGACGTTCTTTTGCTCCACGACTTGAATCATGTTAGAGCCTTGGCTGAAATATGCGGTGACGGATGCTTCGACAATACCACCGAAGCTCCGTGTCAGAGACAGTTCGTAATTCCACATTTCCTCCGGCTGGAGGTCTGGATTTGCCATTCGATAAAGATATAGGTCCTTGAAAGATGGATTGCGATATCCCATGGCCGCCGAACCTTTTAGCGTGAAAAGAGAAGCCGGCGACCAGCTGAAACCAACCTGTGGAACCCAACGGCGGTCGAAACGGTCGGAGTTAGCCATCCTGAGGCCCATGTTCAGGATAAACGAGCGGTTGGCCATAGCCTGCGACATGGTCATGTACGGTGAGTACTCGGTGACGCTTTTACGAGAGATGGTGGCCATGGCGCCGGGTGTGTGCGCGGTGCCACCGGACATTGGAACCTTTCCGGTGTAAGTGTCAAAGTCGAATCCGAGGGTGATGTCGGTGTTTTGGGACGGATGAAGGTTTTGGTATGCAAGGATACCAAAACGGTCGTCGACGCTGTGGAAGTGTCGCGGGTCATCTATATAATGGTTGCCGTAGCTGTAATAAGTGCGTATCACACCGTCAGTGGTCCCATAATCGTTAGAAGCGCTCAGCGAAGTCTCGCCGCGGGTGATGTTTTGGTGATATACGGCATTTGATTCCGGGTCGCTGAGGCGAGGATACACCGGGTCGTTGCCCCGGAAATTCATGATGGTATAGTCAATGTCCATTTTCCATCGGTCGGACATACGGTATGCGGCTTTTGCATAACCATTCCATTCCTTGAAATCCATACCGGAGATATAGCCGTCGGTTCGGTTGAACGAGGCGTTTGCCACAGCCGAGAAACGTCCGTGTTTCGCCGTGGCCATGGCCGAGGTGAGGGAAGTGTTGTAGCTGCCGTATTGGGTCGATAAAGTAGCATGTGCACCATCTTCGCGGGCCGATTTGGTGATTACATTGACAACTCCGCCCATTGCGTTCGAACCATATAGCACAGAGCCGGGGCCGCGTAGTACCTCGACGCGCTCTACATTGTCCTTACCATAGAAATCGGCCAGATGGTGTGAATAAATACCTGAGTACTGAGGCTGTCCGTCCATCATCAGCAGCACGCTGCCGTTGTTCCCAACTCCGCGAATCTTGATGCCTCCCGAACCGCCATTGCTGACGCCATAGCCCAAAATTCCGCGTTCGGTAACGAACATTCCGGGCACACGTGTGGATAATACAGATAGCAACTGCGAGCTGCCTGACGATTCCAGCTGTTTTTCGCCAACGACGCTGACGGTGTATGGTAACAGGCGACGTTCTACGGCGGAATTGCTGCCGGTGACTACAACCTCGTCAAGCACATTCGACGTTGTGTCCGGGGCCTCCTCGCCCATAGCAACTAAAGGCGAGGCAATAAGTGATAATAGTAGAGTATAAGTTAGTTTCATTGGTTACAAGAATATGGAGGTAATGTTGAAACGGCATGACGCCTATAGTCGGCTTATTCCCCGGTGCAAAATTAGTGACAAAAATGCAAAATCAGGCCGGATTGGGGCGATTTTCCCCCGTTTTTGGCCTGTTTTGCTATTTTTGAACACATTTTCTTGAGATTGAAGGCAATGG
>SFNC01000019.1 GCA_004554255.1 Bacteroidales bacterium | reverse complement strand
ATTGTTTTTTACAGTTTTATGCGGAAATACGCAGAAAAGTTACTAACTTTGCACATTATTGACACTATGTTGATAAAATACATAAGTGTATGATAATGAGTAATTGAGACTGTTGATAGTTTGTAAGTATAAGGTTGCAAAACTTTGATAAGTTAAAATGCAAGAAAAAGGTAAAAAAGTTATCAAAGCTTTCAACAAAACTTACTATTACTGTTAGTTTTGATATTTAAAATTTAAAAACCTATAAAAAATAAAAAATGACTGTTGAAAAGTGTAGCAGGAACGCCGAAACCGAAAAAACAGCACTGGTGGAGGAAATATCACGACTGAAGAAAGAAAAGGATGCGGTGATACTTGCACATTATTACCAGCGCCCCGAAATACAGGATATCGCCGACCACATCGGCGATTCGCTCGCTCTTGCAAGAATAGCGACAACGCTTCCCAACCGTGTGATAGTATTGTGCGGCGTGCACTTTATGGGAGAGACGGCAAAGATATTATGCCCCGAGAAAACGGTGATAGTGCCGGACGACAGCGCGGGCTGTTCGCTGGCCGATAGTTGTCCGGCCGACGAATTCGCCGAGTTCATAAAGGCGCATCCCGGCCATACAGTCATAAGTTACGTAAACACCTCGGCGGCAGTGAAGGCACTGACGGATGTGGTGGTAACCTCGGGTAACGCCCGCAAAATTGTGGAGTCCTTCCCTCAGGACCAGAAGATAATATTCGGTCCGGACCGCAATCTCGGCAACTATATAAATTCAGTAACCGGGCGCAACATGCTGCTGTGGAACGGAGCCTGCCATGTGCACGAGCAGTTCTCGCTGGAGAAGATAGTGGCACTTAAAAAAGAACATCCGTCGGCACAGGTGCTGGCACATCCCGAATGTCCTCGCCACCTGCTGATGGTAGCCGACAAGATAGGGTCCACGGCAGTGCTGCTGGACTATGCCGTGGCATCGGACTGCAAGGAGTTTATAGTAGCGACAGAGAGCGGAATACTGCACAAGATGCAGGCCATGTGCCCGGACAAGACATTTATCCCGGCTCCTCCTAATGATTCTACCTGCGCCTGCAACGAGTGTTCGTTCATGAAACTTAATACACTGCAGAAAGTGGCCGACAGTCTGCGCACATTGTCGCCGGCCATAGAGGTTGATGAAGATATAATGGATAAGGCGCGCAAACCTATCGAGCGCATGCTGCAACTTTCATAAGTAAATACAAACAACAAGATGGAATATAATCATAAGGCCATAGAAGAAAAGTGGCAAAAACAGTGGAAAGAAGATAAGACATACAAGACAGAGGTGGATGCCTCCCGTCCCAAGTTCTATGTGCTGGACATGTTCCCTTACCCGAGCGGAGCCGGTCTGCATGTGGGACACCCGTTAGGGTACATAGCATCTGACATCTATTCGCGTTATAAGAGACTGCGCGGATTTAATGTTCTGCATCCCATGGGATACGATGCCTACGGACTTCCCGCCGAGCAGTATGCCATACAGACCGGCCAGCACCCCGAGGTAACAACAGTACGCAATATAGCAAGGTACCGCGAGCAGCTGGACAAGATTGGATTCTGTTACGACTGGGACCGCGAGATAAAGACCTGCGATCCCGAATATTACAAATGGACACAGTGGGCTTTCAAACGCATGTTCGAGAGCTATTACAGTTACGATACCGACAAGGCCGAGCCTATAGCAGAGCTTGTAAAACACTTTGAGGAGAAGGGATCCGAATCCCTGAATGTGGCATGTTCACGCCCGTTGGTATTCACTGCCGACGAGTGGAAGTCCATGAGCGATAAGGAAAAGAGTGACACACTCATGAATTATCGCATAGCCTACCTTGGCAACACCATGGTAAACTGGTGTCCCAAACTCGGTACCGTACTTGCCAACGACGAGGTTAGTGAGGGCGTGTCCATCCGCGGCGGCTATCCCGTGGAGCAGAAAGTGATGTACCAGTGGTGCCTGCGAGTGTCGGCCTACGCCGAGCGACTTCTGCGCGGACTGGACAAGTTGGACTGGACGGATTCGCTCAAAGAGACCCAGCGTAACTGGATAGGTCGCAGCGAAGGCGCCGAGATGCGCTTCCACGTGGAAGGCACAGACATTGACCTGGAAATCTTCACTACCCGAGCCGATACTGTCTTCGGAGTGACTTTCATGGTGCTGGCGCCCGAAAGCAAGTATGTGGAGATGATAACAACCGCCGACCGTAAACAGGCTGTAGCCGAATATCTGCAGGCAGCAAAGAGCAAGACAGAACGCGAACGCCTTATAGACAAAAAAGTAACAGGCGTGTTTACCGGCGCTTTCGCCATAAATCCCCTGAGTGGCGCACGCATTCCCATCTGGGTAAGCGACTATGTGCTTGCCGGATACGGTACCGGAGCCATCATGGCTGTCCCCGCACACGACAGCCGCGACTATGCCTTTGCCCGCAAATTTGATTTGCCTATAATCCCCCTTATAGAAGGCGCCGATGTATCCGAGCAGAGCTTTGACGCCAAGGAAGGCATAATGACAAACTCTGAGGGCCCGGAACTCAATCTTAACGGACTGAGCGTGCCGGAGGCAATAGCGAAGACAAAAGAGTTTATTAGCAGCAAAGGCATAGGAAAAGTAAAAGTGAACTATCGCCTCCGCGACGCTATTTTCAGCCGTCAGAGATACTGGGGCGAGCCTTTCCCCGTATATTATAAGGATGGCATACCCCACGTACTTGATGATGAAAAGCTGCCGTTGCTGCTTCCGGAGATAGACAAGTATCTGCCCACAGAGACCGGCGAGCCCCCTCTGGGCCGCGCCCGCGACTGGCAGACAGCCGACGGCTACCGCCTGGAACTGAACACCATGCCCGGTTTTGCCGGATCGTCGGCATATTATCTGCGATACATGGACCCGCACAACAGCGAGGCTCTTGTTTCCAAGGAGGCAAACAGCTACTGGAAAAACGTGGATTTATATATAGGTGGTACCGAACATGCCACAGGACACCTTATCTACAGCCGTTTCTGGAATAAATTCCTGTATGACCTCGGCCTGATTGTGGACGATGAGCCGTTTGCAAAGCTCATAAACCAGGGTATGATACAGGGACGCTCAAACTTCGTTTACCGTATTAAAGACACCAATACTTTTGTGTCTTACGGATTGCGCAAGGACTATGATGTGACACCCATACATGTGGATGTTAACATTGTAAGCAACGATATACTGGATACAGAGAAATTCAAGGCCTGGCGTCCCGAATATAAAGATGCCGAATTTATCCTTGAGGACGGAAAATACGTGTGCGGATATGCCGTGGAGAAAATGTCCAAGTCCATGTTCAATGTAGTGAATCCGGACGATATTGTGGACCGTTACGGCGCCGATACACTGCGCCTGTACGAGATGTTCCTGGGACCTCTGGAGCAGAGCAAACCGTGGGATACAAACGGTATTGACGGTGTAAACAGATTTATCAAGAAACTGTGGAACCTGTTCTACAAAGGCGATACCTGCCTGGTGGACGATTCGGAACCCACTGCCGACAATCTGCGAGCCATACACAAACTCATCAAGAAGGTAACGGATGACATAGAGAACTTCTCGTACAACACATCCATCGCCGCCTTCATGATTTGTGTTAATTCGCTTACGGCACAGAAATGCCATTCACGTCAGGTGCTGGGCCAGCTGCTGGTACTGCTGGCACCCTTCGCCCCGCATGTAAGCGAGGAACTGTGGCATTCGGCAATAGGCAATACCACAACCGTTTGCGATGCCGAGTGGCCCGTCTGCGACGAGAAATATCTGCAGGAAGATACCGTAAATTACGCGGTATCCTTCAACGGCAAGGCCCGTTTCAATATCACCGTTGCTGCCGGAACAGACAAGGAGGCGGTGGAGCGTATGGCGCTGACCCACGAGAACGCCGCAAAATGGCTGGATGGCAAGCAGATAGTAAAAGTTATTGTCGTACCTAATAAAATTGTGAATATAGTAGTAAAATAATATGTATTTTGTAAGAAAGCGACTTGAAATAGCAGCGGCACACAGCCTTAGCCTCAGCTATGGCAGCAAGTGCTCCAATCTGCACGGCCATAACTGGATAATGACTATCTATTGCAGGGCAGAAAAGCTGAACGAAAACGGAATGGTTGTGGATTTCTCGCATATCAAGGATATGTTAAACGAGAAGATGGACCACAAGATTCTCAATAATGTATTTGATTTCAATCCCACCGCCGAGAATCTGGCCCGCTGGGTGGTAGAGAACGTACCCAACTGCTACCGCGCCGAAATACAGGAAAGCGAGGACAATTTTGCCGCTTACGAAATTTAAGGAATAAACAGTGTATCCCGTAAACGAAATATTTTATTCGCTACAGGGCGAGGGCTATCACACCGGAACAGCGGCTGTATTCCTGAGATTCAGCGGCTGCAACCGCCACTGTGAGTTCTGCGACACGGATTTCAGCAAATCCACCATGATGTCGGCCGAGGAAATAGTAGCGGAAATATCCCGTTATACGGCGCGGACAGTGATAGTAACCGGCGGCGAACCTCTGCTGTCGCTGGACAGTGCGCTGTGCCGTGCACTGCATGGTGCCGGAAAGTATATACATGTGGAGACAAACGGCACATTGCCAGTCCCCGAGGGCGTGGACTGGGTGACCTGTTCGCCCAAGGAAGGGCCGTGGGCCATAGACCGTGTGGACGAGCTGAAGGTTGTATATCAGAATCAGGATGTGGAGCAGCTACTTGAACGCTTCAAGCCGCGTGTGGCGGCATTTCTGCAACCGTGCTCGTGCCGCAACACCGCCGAGGTGATAGAGTATATACTCGGTCATCCCTGGTGGAGATTGTCCCTGCAAACGCATAAACTGGTAGATTTTAAATGAAGAAGATACTGATATTCTGCATATTGGCTGTAAGTGCCGGCGCCGCCATCGCCGCCGCTCCAAAAAAAGGGGCGCGCAAGCCGGCGGCGAATGCCGAGACCCTAGCTCGCGAAGGACAGGACGCCGTACTAAGTTACGATCTGGAAGGCCTGGAAAATGTGATAGAGAGCTGGGAAAAGATATTGAAAAAGGACGCCGAACCCGCGGCGTTGCGCAGTCTACGTAACCGTTCCATTGCAATCAGCAATATGCTGGGGCGTGTTGAGAAAATAACTATACTGGACTGGCTTACAGTGGATTCGGCAGAATTCTTCAGTCACTATCGCCTCAGCGCCGATGCCGGCAAAATAGGTGGTACGGGCAGGCTTACGTCATTTACTCCCGCCTCCGGGACCGAGGTTTTCTATACTGCTGAGGACAGTGTCGGTGTATTGGGAATCATGCACGCCGACATTCTTGACGACGGCACACGCGTTACGCCGCGTGCCATAAACTTGGGAACTGAATCCGGCAGTGATTCGGCCTATCCGTTTATGGCCGCCGACGGCACGACACTGTATTTTGCCAATAACGCCGACAATGAAGCCTCGCTCGGCGGCTATGATATCTACATGACACGCCGCGATGAGAAAGGCGATTTTCTGGAGCCTGTAAACCTGGGCATGCCATATAATTCGCCCGGCAACGACTACCTTTATGTGCTGGACGAAGGCACCGGCCTGGGATGGTGGGCGACAGACCGTGCCGCCGCACCGGGGCAAGTGAGCATTTTCGTGTTTATTCCGAATAACGGCACACGCGTAAACTACGATGCCGACAAGGAAGATATTGTGGACGTGGCGTTTATCTCGTCGGTAAAAGACACGTGGCCCGAGGGTTTTGACCCCGAGCCTTACAATGAAATATTAGAGAAGGCAACAGCCGAAAAGCAGAGTGCCGACGGGCGTGCTTTCAGTCCCATATCCCTTGGGAACGGAACGGTTTATACCTCGGCGTCGCAGTTCCGTGCCTCCGGCTCGCAGCAGTTGCTGCAGTCCTATCTCGCTGCTGTAAATAACTTTAAGTCCCAGCAGAAGGAACTGGACGCCATGCGCGACGATTTCGGAGCCGGAAACATTGCTCTGCGCGATAAAATCCTTGCCGCCGAACGGCGTCTGGAGGGCCTGCGACGCACTGCGGCACAGCGCCTTAACGCTCTCATTAAAAACGAAACTAAAAGATAAACGAGTATATGGATAATAAAGATAAAGCGGAGAAATACTCTCTGAGACGTGCCACTCTCGTTGGTAATTATTATACATCGCGTCTGCGCTGGCAGATAATGTTCTATCCGCTGATTTCGCTGCTCTTTTTTGCCATGAGCATGGTAGCAAATAGCCTTGGGAGCGAATTGATAGGAATGACACTTACCGGATTCCTGCAGTATCTGGTGATTTTCGGCCCTATTGTCTTCGCTATCCGTCGCAATGATGTGATGGAGGCGACAATACCGGCATCATCGGCCGAAAAATCCACCTTTATGGCCGTATATTGCCTTATTATCCTACCAGTTCTTGCGCTCGCACCCTGCGAGATTGCAACACAATTAGTATATGGCAAGAGCATACTGGCCGCAGATTTGTCTTCGGACACTAACCTCAGCGCGCTGGAACTGAATACAACCATATTCACAATATGCTCGCTACTCCAGATAATCTTCGGGGCCTCTATCTGCATGTGGGTGGTCACCGCGGCCCGCAAAAGCCCGGTTATGAAAGGTATTCTCTTTACTATTGCCGCAAATTTCGTAATAGGAATGGCAGTAGGCATAGTGGTTGCCGTAAACGTAGTAAAGACCACGCTGAATTCGCCGCGCCTGCACCGCATGCCAAATATCAACTACGAGGCACTGGGAGAGACCATGAACAGTGTTTATACATGGCTGATACCATTACTGTCCATACTGATAATCTTTGCTATCTGGCGCACATTCCGCGCTATGTCCAAAAGATAAGTATAGATGTCTTTGAAAAAGGAATACATAGCTATCCTTGGTCTGGGTCTACCCATACTTGTGGGGCAGTTAGGCAGTATAGTCACAGGATTTGTAGACAATATGATGGTGGGGCACTTTTCCACACAGGCCCTTGCCGCTGCCTCGTTCTGCAATAATTTCTTTAACACTGCCATGCTTGCATGCATGGGCTTCACCATGGGAATCACGCCGCTGGTGGGTGCCATGTCGGCAGGTAAAAATACCACAGACATAGGGCGCATGATGCGCACCGCAGTACGCGTCAACACGCTGTTCTGCTGCATAGTAACTGCCATTATGGGCATACTGTACTTCTTTGTGGACAGGATGGGACAACCCGTGGAACTACTGCCGCTGATACGCCCGTATTACCTGCTGTGTCTGGCCGGAATGATTCCCGTGACACTTTTCAATGCCTTTGCCCAGTGGAGCTACGGCATCAACAACACTTCCACGCCCATGTGGATAATACTGGGGGTGAATGTGCTGAATGTAATAGGAAACTATGCACTGATTTTCGGTAAATTCGGAATGCCGCGGATGGGGCTTACCGGTGCCGGTATCAGCACCTTTGCCGCGCGTATCATAGCCGGAGCGGCCATGATAGCGGTATTTTTCTATGTAAAGAAGTACAGCGACTACCGAAAAGGCTATAGCAACGCATCCTCCAGGCCGTATCCCTATGGAAAGATATGGCTTACCTCCCTGCCCGTGTCGCTGCAGATGGCTTTTGAAACGGCTGCTTTCAGCGGTGCCGCCGTATTGTGCGGATGGTTGGGAACCATTCCTTTGGCGGCGTTCCAGGTGATAGTGGTGATGGGAACCCTGGGCTTCTGCGTCTACTATGCCATTGGCGCGGCTGTGGCCGTGCGCGTCAGCAATTCGGCCGGTACCGGCGATGTGCGCGCAATGCGCAGGTCGGCCTGGGCCGGATACCATATCATGCTGGCTATTATGGTTTTATCATCGCTGACATTTGTATTCGCCGGGCCTACTATCATTTCTGTTTTCACCGACGATACCGCCGTAATTGCTGTAGCCGTGTCGCTGATAGTGCCGATGGTGCTGTATCAGCTCGGCGATGCCACGCAGATAACATTCGCCAACGCGCTGCGCGGAACCACCCGCGTAATGCCTATGCTGTGGTGTGCGCTGTTCAGCTATCTTATTCTGGGGCTGCCGTCCAGCTTCCTGCTCGGATTTACATGTAACTTAGGTGTATACGGAATAGTACTGTCTTTCTCTGTAAGCCTGTTTACCGCCGCGGCACTATACCTGTACTTCTTTGTGCGGGAAACGCGTTTGCATTTCTCGCAGAATTGATGTACCTTTGTACTTTGAGTAACTAAATCACAATTAACTATATGACAGAAAAAAACAGCATAGCGCAGGAATGCTATGATATTTTCGCCGAATCCACATCTCTGTACCACGAAACCGACAATGTAGACACACCCTGTCCCAATCCTTTCCCCGAGGAGAGCATAGAGCAGACCCTGTTCAGCAAGAACTGGGTGGATGCCGTGCAGTGGCACCTGGAGGATATTATCCGTGACCCGGAGATTGACCCGGTTGCCGCGCTGGCACTGAAACGTCGCATTGACCGTTCCAACCAGGTGCGCACGGATATGGTGGAGGAACTTGACACATATTTCAGAACCAAATATGCCGATGTGGCCGCTCAGGAAAACGCCACCATAAACACCGAATCACCGGCATGGGCACTGGACCGTCTCAGCATTCTCGCCCTCAAGATTTACCACATGCAGGCCGAGGTGGACCGCGAAGACGCTACCGAGGAACACCGCCAACGTTGCGCTGCAAAACTCGCCGTGCTCACCGAACAGCGCGCCGACCTGATTTCTGCCATTGACCAGCTGCTGGAAGACATTGCCGCCGGACGTAAATACATGAAGGTATACAGACAGATGAAGATGTATAACGACCCGGCTACCAACCCTGTTCTTTATGGTGCAAAAGCCGGCAAATAAAGTAGGTATTGTCCGCTTCTCGGCACTCGGTGATGTAGCTCTTACCATTCCCGTCGTTTACAACGCGTGCCTCTCCAATCCGCAGATGCAGTTTGTGATGGTGACGCGCAAGGCTTTTGCCGCGCTGTTTGTAAACGCTCCGCAGAACCTTACCGTTCGCGGCATAGACCTAAAAAACGAGTACAAGGGCCTGGCCGGGATGTACCGTCTGGCCAGCGAGCTGGACGTGGATACGTTTGTGGATCTGCACAGCGTGATGCGCACCTGGATGCTGGATGCACGCCTGCGTCTGAAGGGTGTGCGTGTTTCTGTGTTCGATAAGGCCCGTGCCGAAAAAAAGCGCCTGGTGCGCAATGGTGCAAACCATTGCGAGAAAATATCGCCGGTAACCGAGCGATACGCCCGGGCATTCCGTGCCGCAGGGATAAAAGTGGACAGCCATTTCCGGGGTCTTTATAACACACAGGCCTCGGACCCCTCGCTATACTCTGCGATACACGGCCCCAAACAGAAGAATGAGCTGTGGATAGGAGTGGCACCCTTTGCCGCCCACGCCGGAAAAGTCTACCCCATAGACCTGATACAGCGCGCGGTACGGGAAATGGTGGCGGCTACCGGGAACGCACACGTATTCCTTTTCGGCGGCGGAAAAGCCGAAAAAGAAATACTTGAAAACATAGCCAAAAAAGCAACGTCCAAGAATGTATGTTGCGTTGCCGGCAGCGGCATAGGTTTTGCCGGAGAACTGGCCCTGATGTCGGATCTTGACGTTATGGTATGTATGGACTCCGGCAACATGCACATGGCCGCCATCGCCGGAGCGAGGACAGTATCGGTATGGGGAGCCACACATCCCGCGGCCGGGTTCTGCCCGTGGCACCCCGAGGGTATGGCCGCCGACTGGCACAAGACCATACAGATACACCGCGACTGCCGCCCGTGCTCGGTTTTCGGCAACAAACCGTGCCGGTTTGTGGAACCGGGAACCACACCGCCGTGCATGGCGGCAATAGACCCTCTGACTATAACATTCGCTGCCCTGGACATTAACAAAAAGCCCATAATATAAATGGAAGATTTCGATATCCGGAACGAAGACCAATCGCCCGACCGCGATTTCGAGAAAGCATTGCGGCCACTGAGCTTTGACAGTTTCAGCGGCCAGGATAAGGTCGTTGCAAACCTGCGCGTTTTCGTGCAGGCGGCGCGGATGCGCGGCGAGGCCCTTGACCATGTGCTGCTTTTCGGCCCTCCCGGTCTGGGTAAGACTACCCTGTCCGGAATTATCGCAAATGAACTTGGGGTGGGCATGAAAATAACTTCCGGTCCGGTGCTGGACAAACCCGGCGACCTGGCCGGAATCCTCACGTCCCTGGAGGAGAATGATGTCCTTTTCATTGACGAGATACACCGCCTGTCACCTGTTGTGGAGGAATATCTGTACTCGGCGATGGAGGATTACCGCATAGACATCATGATAGACAAAGGTCCCGGTGCGCGTTCCATCCAGCTGACTCTCAAGCCGTTTACACTTATAGGCGCCACCACGCGCTCCGGACTGCTCACGGCACCCTTGCGCGCGCGTTTCGGCATACCGTTCCATTTGGAATACTACGACCACGACGTGCTGGCGCGCATAGTGCGCCGCTCGGCGGCCCTGCTGAATGTGGAAATTGCCGACGATGCCGCCCGCGAGATTGCGCTCAGGTCCCGTGGTACGCCGCGTATCGCCAACGCTCTGCTGCGGCGCGTGCGCGATTTCGCGCAGGTAAAGGGCAACGGCAACATTGACCGCGAAATAGCATGTTTCGCGCTTGAGGCCCTCAATATAGACAAATACGGCCTGGACGAGATTGACAACAAGCTCCTGGCCACGATTATACACAAATTCAAGGGCGGTCCCGTAGGACTCACCACCATTGCCACGGCCATCGGAGAGGATGCCGGTACCGTTGAGGAGGTCTATGAGCCGTACCTGATAAAAGAAGGTTTTATTAAACGCACACCGCGTGGCCGCGAGGTAACGGACCTTGCTTTCAGACACTTGGGAGTGGACCGCGCAGATACTCTCGGGTTATTTGGCAGACTTGACATTTAAGATATGGGCGTAATAAAAGGTTTGATGAAGGACACGGCCATTTACGGCCTGTCATCTATTGTGGGGCGCTTTCTCAACTGGTGCCTCGTGCCGCTGTACACTTACGTCTTTGCCGCCGGACAATACGGAATTGTAAGCTTTCTGTACAGTTTCACCGCCGTGGCTTTAGTAATACTGAACTACGGCATGGAAACAGGCTTCTTCCGGTTTGCCAACCGCGGAGACCGTGACCCCGAGACGGTGTACACCACGTCGCTGATTTCGGTAGGCTCCACTTCCCTGCTGTTCATGCTCCTTATCACGCTGTTCATACACCCGGTAAGCGGCATGCTTGATTTGCCCGACCATCCCGAATATGTGTGGATGCTCGGCTTTATTGTGGCCATAGACGCGTTTACAAATATCCCCTTCGTGTACCTGCGTTACAGCAAGAGACCCATACGGTTCGCCACGATAAAGCTGATGAATGTCTTTGTGAACATAGGGCTTAACATCTTCTTTATACTGTGCTGTCCCTGGCTTATGGAGCGTGCACCGGCAGCGATAAGCTGGTTTTACACGCCGTTGGGCGGCGCGGAATTCGGTATTGGCTGGATTTTTGTAGCTAACCTGCTATCCTCACTGTGCGTTTTCGCTGCGCTGATACCGCAGATTATCGGCCGCAAATACCGCTTTGACGCATCGCTGCTGCGCCGGATGCTCGGATACTCATGGCCTTTGCTGATTCTCGGTATTGCCGGAATCCTGAGCCAGAATATGGGTCAGATGCTCATGCCTTATCTGTTCCCCGGACAGCGCCACGCCGCCGATGTGATGATAGGCATATATTCGGCAAACATGAAAATCGCCATAGTGATGGTGATGTTCACACAGGCCTTCAGGTATGCCTACGAGCCGTTTATCTTCGCCCAGGTAAAGGACCATACGGACGGGCGCAAACAGGCGTACGCGGATGCCATGAAGTACTTCATCATCTTCGGACTGGTGATTTTCCTCGGCGTGATATTCTTCCTGCCGGTACTCCGCCACTTTATATCCCCCGGCTACTGGGAGGGACTGTCCGTCGTTCCGGTAATGATGGTTGCCGAGCTGTGCGTGGGCGTATTCTTTAATCTGTCGCTGTGGTATAAGCTCACCGACCGCACCCGCTGGGGCATGTACCTGTCGCTGCTGTGCTTTGCCATTATGCTTACGCTGAACGTGGTCCTGGTGCGTGCCATAGGCATACCCGGAGGATATATGGGCGCCGCATGGGCGGCACTCGGTGCGTATTTTATAGTGATGGTGGTGAGCTACTTCCTGGGCCGACGGTTTTATCCCATAAACTATCCGTTGGGAACCATCGCATACTATGTAGTTGTGGCCGCTGTTTTCTATGCCATAGGTGTTTATGTGGTGCAGACCCCCTACGAGGCTCTGACTCTTGCTCTACGCGCACTGCTGCTGATAGTGTTTGTGGCCATAATCTTCCGCCGCGAAAAGATAAAACTGCCTGACATTGCTAAAAAACTGCGCCGCCGATGAAAAAAGTAGTCCTTATAAACCATAGCGATACGCGCGGCGGAGCATCGGTGGTCACCTACCGCCTGATGCAGGCACTTAGCCGCGCCGGGGTGGACGCACGTATGATTGTAATGCACAAGGGCACAGACTCTCTGCGCGTGGCACAGGCGGCATCGCCCAACCGTACGCGGCTGTCCTTCCTGGCCGAATGTGCACAGATTTACTTAAATAACGGCTTTAACCGCCGGGATCTTTTCAAGGTGTCCACGGCTTCCTTCGGACTGCCTCTGCACAAGCATCCGTGGGTACGCGAGGCCGATGCCGTGATTCTCGGCTGGATAAACCAGGGCATGATGAGCCTGTCCGAGATTCAGCGCATCAGCGACATGCGCAAGCCTATTGCCTGGACGCTACACGACATGTGGCCCATAACCGGTATCTGCCACCATGCCGGTACATGCAACAGATTTACAGACGGTTGCGGAAACTGCCCGTTTATCCGCGGCGGAAAATCGGTAAACGATTTGTCGCGGACCGTATGGCGCCGCAAACAGCGCATATACCGCAACGTACCGCTTAAATTCGTAGCCATCAGCAGCTGGATTGCCGGGAAATGCACCGAGAGCGGCCTCACGGCGGCGCACGATGTGGTGGTGATTCCCAATGCCTTCCCCGTGGACGAATACCGTGTAACGCCACGTAAATCGCGTGGCGAGCTTGGTCTGCCCGCCGGCAAACGCCTGATAGTAATGGGTGCCGCGCGCCTTGACGACCCCATCAAGAATCTGCCGCTTGCTGTGGATGCCATGAACCGTGTCGGTGCCGACGCCGATGCCGCGGCCGTCTTCTTCGGGAATATCCGTGACCCGTACGCTCTGGACGGGCTGAGGATGCCGCACGTGGCTCTCGGCCCTGTTTCGGACCCGGCGGATGTCGCTCAGATTTACGCCCATGCCGACGTTGTTCTGTCAACTTCGCGATACGAGACTCTGCCCGGAACGCTGATAGAGGGCATGGCCGCCGGGGCTGTGCCGGTATCTACCGGAAACGGCGGCCAGCGCGATATAATAGACAATGGCATAGACGGTTACATAGCACATAACGCTGATGACCCGGATGAGATTGCCGTGCTTATAGAGCGTGCAATCGCCAATCCCTTCCCCCGCGACGCCCAGCACGAGGCTGTAAAACGCAGGTTCGATGCCCGACGTATCGCCAACGCATATATCCAACTTCTCGACTTACAAAAATAACAATTATATGACTGTACTGGTTAACAAAGACAGATTTATACAGTGGCTGAAGAACCCGCAGACGTGGGGATTCCTGCTGTCAGTGGCAATAATGGCTATTGTCGCGCTGTTGTTCTTCGCGCCTAACAACTTCAACGGCGACACCCTCGCCCAGCACGATATGCAGCAGGGCAGCGCCAATGGTCAGGAAGGCATAGAGTACTATCAGCAGACCGGCGAAAAGGCCTTATGGACCAATTCGCTATTCTCGGGAATGCCTACCTTCCAGATATCCCCCGAATATCCGTCAAACGCCTTGTTCACATGGCTTAACGACGTATACGGACTGTGGTTGCCGTCGCCCTCCAATCTGCTGTTCATGATGATGATGGGCATGCTGATTATGTGCTATTGCCTGCGCATGCGGTGGTGGTACGCGCTTATAGCCGCGCTGGCATGGGGCTTCTCCTCTTATTTTGTAATAATAATCGGTGCCGGACACATCTGGAAATTTCTGGCACTGACATATATGCCTCCCACCATCGGTGCCGTCATAATGGCATATCGCGGTAAATGGCTGTCCGGCAGTGCTATCCTGGCGCTGTTCGCGATGCTGGAGCTGAATGCCAACCACCCGCAGATAACGTACTATTCCATGTTTATAATGGCAGCGCTGGCCATAGCTTTCCTCGTTTACGCAATTCGTGAGAAACAGATAAAGAAATGGCTGGTGGCATCGGCGGCATGCCTTGTTGCCGGTGTTCTTGCTGTCGGAGCCAACGCACCCTCTCTGTACAACACTTACGAGTACTCCAAGGAGACCAAACGTGCCGGCAGCGAGCTCACACCACTGCAGAAGCAGGACGTGGCACCCGATGGCGAGAAACCCACAGGCGGTCTCCCCAAGGCCGAGATAGGCGGCTGGAGCAACACCCCCGGAGAATCGTTCTCGCTAATGATTCCCAACATCAAGGGCGGCGCTACAATACGCCCCGTAGCCGGTAAAATAGAGCCTTTGACCCTGCGGCTCGCCGCCGACAGGACGCTGTCGCAGGACAATGACCCGTATGGTCTGCTGGACAGTTTAACACAGTATTTCGGCGGCAAGGGCATGACAAACGGCCCGTTCTATCTGGGCGCGCTGATTTTCGCCCTGTTCATCCTCGGCTGTATCATAGTGCGCGGCCCGGTTAAATGGGCGCTCCTGATTGTTGCCTTGTTCTCAGTATTTCTGGCCATGGGCAACCACTTCCCGGCCCTCACGGACTTCATGATTTACAATGTGCCGATGTACAATAAGTTCCGTGCGGCGGAGACGGCGCTTGTCATCGCCGCCATGTGTGTGCCGGTGATTGCCGTCATGGGGCTCGCGAAAATATTCGAGGAAGGCCTTAAACGTCACCTGGTACCGTTTTGCATAGCCTTCGGAGCGCCGGCAGTGATAGCTTTGGCTTTCTGGTTGGCACCGTCGCTGGGCGGCGAGCCTTTCGGCGACGATGAACTGGCACAGATAGAGAATCTGCAGGCCCAACTGGCAGTGCAGGCGCCGCAGAATATTCCCTATCTGCAGAAAAGCCTGGATGCCGTGCGCGATGTGCGCCTTGACATTGTAAGCCGTGACGCTTCCCGCTCGCTGCTGATAATTCTGTTGGGAGCCGCAGTGGTGGCTTTCGGCGCCGCTTCACGCAAATACAGGTATTATGCCGTTGCCGGTGTAGGATTTATTGTCCTGGTTGACCTGTATTCCGTAGACAAACGCTATATTTCCACAGAGAGCTTTATCAGTCAGGACTTTGCCGGAAATTATCACGACCCGCTTGCCGCGGATGTCTTTGACAATCAGATTCTTGAGGACAAAGGCTACTACCGTGTGGACGATATTCCCGGATTCGGTGACGCGCGCCGCTCCTATCACCACAAGATGGTAGGCGGTTATCACGCCGCCAAACTCAACAGATATAACGACCTTATAGAGCGTCGCATGAGCCACGTAAACGCTTATGGGTATATGCCCGAGCTGCGCGACACGGCCGTAGTGGCGCAGTATCCGGCCGAATTCCGCGAGGTCTGCGAGGAACTTATTGCGGATTATAATGTCCTGGATATGCTGAATACCAGGTATATAATAAATCCGCCGGACCAGCAGAACGGAACGCCCGCCGAGGTTGTGCGTAACGACAATGCCCTCGGTGCCGCCTGGCTGGTAAATTCGTTGCAGTATGTGGACAATGCCGATGCCGAAATGGCCGCTCTGCGCGAAATTGACCCTGCCCGCGAGGCCGTTGCCGACCGCAGATTCGCCGATGTCCTCGGCAGCCAGGCACCGTCGCCGGTGCCCGGAGACACAATCACCCTGCAGAAATACACCCCCAACACGCTCACGTATGACGTGAATACCAAAAACGGCGCCGTGGCCGTTTTCTCCGAAATATGGTTCCCCTGGGGCTGGAAAGCCACCGTTGACGGAAATCCGGTTTCTCTCGGCCGCGTGAACTATGTTCTCAGAGCCATGCGTCTGCCCGCGGGTAAACACACGGTTGTGATGACTTTCGACCCCGACAGCCTGCATGTTTCCGGCGCCATAGCATACGCCTCCGTAACCATAGTGTACCTGCTGGTACTTTTGGCACTGTTCATGCCGGTTCTCCGTAAAAAAGACTGACAAATGGGCTTTCTGGCGGACATGAGACACGGACGCGGATTCGGCGTCCATTCTCCGTGGGCGTACACTATGGTGATGGATGTCCTGCGCCAGAAAGCCGCATATTACAGATACGGGGACGTGGACGCGCTGTTTGCCCGTAAGGCCGACCGGCGCGTGGCTCGCGCCGTGTTCCGGATTCTTGTAAGTCTGCGCCCGGGAAAGGTAACAGTAGCAGGTCCCCCGGAATGGGAAAAGGTTGTCGGCTATGCCGGCTCGGCGGCTGCGGACGGCCCCGAGCTGCTGCTTGTGGCAAATCCCGACAGTACGGACGCCAAGAGCATCATAGACCGCATAGGCCCGGACGGAATCGCGGTCATTATCCGTAACAGCGGGTATGAGAATCTGATAAGTGAGCTGAACAGTATTCTGCCGCACACCCACGGTTATATTCTGGATACGGTACGCTCTCTGGCTATTGTCAACTTGCGCCGCGATCTGCCAAGGCAGTATTTGCGTGCCAGATGGTAGTCAGGACACACAATAATAGGCATAGTTTTACGTTATAGTTTAAATGGAACGTCTTATATTCGCAACCAACAACACGCACAAGCTCAGTGAACTGCGACAGATAGTCGCAGGACGTTTCGATGTGCTTGGCCTTGAGGACATTGGATGCCGCGAGGATATTCCCGAGGACGCCGACACGCTCCGTGGAAACGCCCTGGCAAAAGCCCGGTGGGTGGCCGAAAGGTACGGAACACCGTGTTTTGCCGACGATACCGGCCTGGAGGTTGACGCCTTAGGCGGTGAGCCGGGAGTGCACTCGGCAAGGTATGCCGGCGGCCCCGGACACGATGCCGCCGCAAACACCGCCCTGCTGCTGAGCAAGTTAGCCGGTGTGCCGCAGAATCAGCGCACGGCGCGGTTCCGCACTGTCATCGCCTACATAGACTGCGACGGTGCCGAGCATCTGTTCTACGGCGTGGTGGAGGGCGAGATTCTTGCCGAACCGGCCGGCAACGCGGGATTCGGCTACGACCCCGTCTTCAGGCCCCAAGGGTGGGACTGCTCTTTCGCCGAGGCGTCTCCACAGGAAAAAAACAAGATAAGCCACCGCGGCCGCGCAGTGGCGCAATTTATGGATTACATCACAAATCAACGATAATACAGTATTAAAACCAATCATAAATGATACGTAAATCTCTCATCATAGCTCTGATTGCCGCCGCTGCTTTCGGTGCCGCCCCTCAGGCTTCCGCGCAGAAATCTATTGGCGAATGGACGCTTTTCCCTGTTTACAGCAACGGTGTCTCGGACATTGTGGACACTAAGGACCGGGTTTACTACCTTTCCTCGGGGCGTCTGTATTCATTTGACAAAAACAACAACGAGACTTACTCTTACTCCGTCGCAAACAAGCTCAGCGATAACGAAATAACGTCCATTACTTACAATGTGGACGAGGGCTACCTCCTGATTGTCTACGCTTCGGCAAATATGGATGCTCTGTACGACAACGGAAAGGTTGTAAACATGTCGGACATTCATGACACCTCCATCAGCGAGCAAAAGGAAATTACCGGCGTTGCTATCAGCGATGGCAGATTCTATGTTGCCATGCCTAACATGATTGTCGTTTACGACGCAAAGAAACTCACAGTGCTGGAGTCGCAGAAATACCAGGGCCTCAACATCGGCGCCATCGCCGTTTCGCGTGGCAACCTGTACTTCTATAACAGTGAGCTTCAGTATGGCTACCGAGGAAAAATCACAAACCGTCTGCCTCGAGAGAATGAACTGGACAACCGCAACTTCGGCGTGGTTAAGGCGGCATACGCCATCGGTGACAATGTGTTGCTGTACATGAATGACAACACGCTTAAGGTGATTGAGAAAATGTGGGTAGAAGACTGGCCTACCCCCGTGGATTACGCGGACTGCAAGCCTTTGCAGGCTCCCAGATTCTATCCCGACGGCACAGCCTGCGTGGTTACCGCCACTCAGCTTTTATACTTCGACGCCGACGGTAAAATCACAAACCGTGTAACCCTCCCCGAGGCTCTGGCCGGTCAGCGCATCGCATTCAATGAGAATACCAAGGACCTCTGGGGCGGCGACCTGGATGGTATAGCAAACTATAGCCTTGACGAGAACAACAACGTCACCGTGCTCTCCGAGAAGGCCCGTCCCCAGGGTACTTCCACCGTAAAGGAGGCTGCTTTCATGGCCCTCAGCAGCGACGGCTCACGCATTTATGTATCCAACCTCGGTGCCACGGACTTCCGTACAGTCGGTGCCGGCGATGCCACATACATCATGCAGACCACGGACTATATAGAGAACGGCAAGATTTTCGATGCCTCGCTGTACAATGCCACTGCTGTTACCGCGCACACCCGCAACAACCAGAAGGCAAACAACAACACCCGCATGTACAGCCCCGAGAGGATTGCAGTTGACCCGAATAAGCCCAACAGGTACGTCATAGCAACGTTTGTTGACGGTGTATATGTCGTGGAGGACAATAAGGAGGTGATTGTATTCACCAAGGACAATATGCCCGTGAAACCTTTCTGGGATGCAAACGGTGGCACTTGCTACGATGTCAAGTTCGATGCTGCCGGAAACCTCTGGGTGGGCGTGTGGAACCTTACCGGAGGAAGTATGGGCTACACCGGATACAACATGCTTCCTGCCGAAAAATATAACGGCGACCTTTCAAAAGTCACCATCGACGATTGGGTGCGCTACTCCCTGGACGGTTATATCGGCGATAAGGACATGAACAGCATTATAACCAAAAAGGGCATGCATCTAAGCTGGAACCGCAAATTCTCGGACCAGTGCTTCCTGGATGTGCTGGACACAAAGGGAACTTACAAGAATACCGCCGACGACCAGTACCTCCACATCACCTCGGTAACCGACCAGGACGGCAAGCCCTTCGACGCTTACCGCTGGCTGTGCGGTATCGAGGATGCCCGCGGACGCTTATGGATGGGTACCGCAAACGGTGTAGTAGAGATTACCGACCCCTCCAAACTCACCGACCCGACATACCGCTTTACTCGCCTTAAAGTACCCCGCAACGACGGCACCATATACGCCGACTATCTCCTTGAGAGCGAGCAGGTAAATGCTATTGCCACCGATGCGGCGGACCGCAAGTGGATTGCTACCGAAAACTCCGGTGTATATCTGGTGAGCCAGACCGGCGACAAAATCATCGAGCATTTCACAACCACAAACTCACTGCTGCCCACAAACAGCGTGCAGTCCGTGATGTGCGACCCCAATAGCAATGTTGTTTACTTCGGTACCGCCAACGGTATCCTCGCCTACAACTCCACCTCGGCACCGGCTTCGGAAGACTACTCGGAGGTTTATGCTTATCCCAACCCCGTGCGCCCCGACTACACCGGCTGGATTACCATAAAAGGTCTCATGAACAATTCGCTCGTTAAAATAACCGATGCTGCCGGAAACATGGTGGCGCAGATGCGCTCGGACGGCGGTATGGCTGTATGGGACGGCTGCAACGTAAACGGTCAGCGCGTACGCTCGGGCGTTTACTTCGTATTCGCCTCGCAGAACGCAAACGGCAGCTCGTCGGGCGCCGTTACCAAGATTCTTGTGGTTAATTGATACAATCTGCACATTAGACCCCTGCGTTAACAAATATTCTTTCTCCGAAAGCGCTAAGGCGATGAGGGGAACGGGGTCTAACATAAAATCACGGCCGGGAGGACTTATTCTCTCGGCCGTGATTGTTATTATACAGTGGTATTTTACTGTATGGAGTCTATTTCGATGCTGAAGTCAAGAGCCGAATCAGCGGGGATGACGCCACCGACTTCGCGGCTGCCGTATGCCTGGTCGGCAGGGATAATCAGGCGGTATTTGCCACCGGCCTGCATGTTCAGAAGGCCTTCTGTGAATCCGGGCACGAGGTCCGAGACTTTCAGCACTATCGGCTCGCCCTTGGTGGAGTCGAATTCAGTACCGTTGCTCAGGCGTCCCACATAATTGATTTTTACGCTCTCTTCGCGGGTGGGTTTAGGACCGGCGCCTTCTTTCTCAGTGATGATTAGAACACCGCTCGGAAGCTTGTTCACGTTTGCCGTGGCGGCCATTTTGCCGAGGAATTCCTTTTGCTGGTTAACATACACGGCGTGCATGCGCTGCACCATACCGTTTATGTATTCGCCGGCGCGCATGGTGTTGAATCCGGTATCCTTGCCCTGCAGACCCTGTAGCAGTGTGGCGTTGAATACTGAGTCGTTAACGGCGACACCGGTACCCTCCAGGCTTGCCACCGACTTGTTTATCTGGTCGGCCATGATGGTAGCGGCCGCGCGGCTCAGCGAGTCAATCTCGGCGTTTGTCATGGTCTGTGCACCGGCATAGCCTATGCCAAAGGCTATTGCCAGGCAAGTCATCAGCCGTCTCATTTTTCTATTTTGAGCAGTTCTACGTCGAAAATCAGCGTCTGGTTGGGGCCGATGGGGCCGGCACCCTGGGGACCGTAGGCGAGCTGAGAAGGGATATACAGGCGGTATTTGGCGCCTTCGGACATCAGCTGCAGGGCCTCTACCCAGCCGGGGATTACCTGTGTCACGCCGAAGGTGGCGGGTTCGCCGCGCTCAACGGAAGAGTCGAATACTGTGCCGTCTATCAGTTTGCCGGTGTAGTGCACGGTAACCTTATCCGAGGCGGTGGGTTTTGCGCCTTTGCCTTCGGTGAGGACTTCGTACTGCAGGCCCGATTCTGTGGTCTTTACTTCTACGCGCTTGCCGTTTTCAAGCAGGAATTCGCGGCCGGCCTTGGCGTTTACGTCGGCCATGCGTGCGGCCTGCTCTTCCTGCTCCTTCTGCATCTCGCCGAAGAAGCGCTGAATCTCGGCCTTGGCCTCGTCGTAGCTCATGCGCGGTGCCAGACCGGTATATACGGCGGCAACGCCGTCGGCAAAGTCCTGCACGTTGATTTCCTTGATGCCGGAGGCCTTGAAATTGTTGCCCATGCTCAGACCCAGGGCGTAACTGATGCGGTCGAATTCTTTATTTTCCATGTTGTTTTATGTTTTTTTTGTGTTAGTAATTATCAATGGTAAAACGCTGAGTGGCAGTGTAGAGTTCAGACGGTAAGCTGAACGGGAATGCCGGTCTCGGCGGTGATGCGGCCGGCGATGGCCCGCAGTGTGTCGGCGTCCACTTTGCGCAGGTTCTGTGCGGGCGTGCGGCGGTCTATGCTGTACACCATCACCTCGGCGGGTTTTATGCGGCGGTAAGCGTCAATAAGCGCGGCGACCTCGGCATCGGTGGTGTTGTCGAAGCTTTTACCGTCGTATTCGCCGGCGGTGAACATAGTCTGTATTATGCAGTTGTCGGCGAAGGCGGCGAGCTGTTCCACCACGGAGTCCACGGTAAATGCCGGGCTTGCCGGGCGGTCCAGGGTGCGCATGGTGGACTCTACGGCGCTGTCAAGCTTGAGAATGTTGTTGTCCACGCGTCGCAACGCCTCCACAACATCCGGGCGGTGCAGCTGCGTGGAATTGCTGAGCACGGATACCTTTGCCGCGGGGAAGTATGTGTCGCGCAACTCCAGCACATCGTCTATAATCCCGGCAAATTCGGGATGCAGAGTGGGCTCGCCGTTTCCGGAGAAGGTGATAACGTCCGGTTTCCGGCCGTCGCGCTGCATCTGCTCCAGCTTGTCGCGGAGCAGCCGACGCACCTCGGCACGGGAGGGAAGGCCGCTTTTTCCGGGGCCCTGGGCGTTGAATCCTGCCTCGCAGTACAGACAGTCGAACGAGCAAATCTTGCCGTCGCGGGGCATAAGGTTCACTCCCAGGCTTACGCCCAGGCGCCGCGAGTGTATGGGGCCGAAAATGGTATCGTGAAAAAGTATAGTCTGCATAGTCTTATTGAAAACAATTTATCTGATGGATCTGCGGGCAAGGATTCTTGCCGTCGCGGACATCACCAGGCTCATGGCCAGCACGGCAGCCAGCACGGCCAGCAGGTCGGTGGCGCGTACGCTTACGGGATAGTATTCAATCACGGACTGTCCCGGCTCACTGCCAAGGGTTATGAAGTGTCCGTATTCCTGTGCCAACGCCAGGGCTACGCCCAGGATGATGCCTATAATTCCGCCGAAGAGGGTGATTACAAACCCTTGTATAGCAAAAATCGAGCCAATACTGCGGTGTGTGGCGCCCAAAGCGCGCAGGGTGGACATATTGTCGCGTTTTTCTATCACGAGCAGCGAGAGGGTGCTTACGATGTTGAACAGGGCTATTACCAGTACCATCATCAGCATCATGAATGTCACCCACTTCTCTATGGCAATCATCCGGTAGCTTTCCTGACGCTGTTCTATGCGGTTGCGGACGGTAAATCCGTCGCCGAGGGCTTTTGCCACAGCCTCCTGCGCGGTGGCGGCGTTCTCGGGAGTCACTGCCAGCTCTATGGCCGTGGCCTCGGTGTCGTACATGAGAATGTCGCGGGCCACCGACAGCGGGACAAGTATGTGGTCGCCGTCAATGTCCGGGTCGTCGACGCGGAAGACGCCGCTGATAATCACCGTCTGCTCTGAAAACGCCGCGCCGGGATTCGCCGGGTTTATGCGTCCCACGCGCCGTGGCACGTACAGGTGTGCCACAGGGGCCCTGTCCGGGATTATGCTTAGCTTGTTGGCGACGCCTACGCCCACGCTGATGGCCGGGAGGTCTGTGGAGGACTCGGTGGCGTATACCCCTGTCTCAATCAGAGAATCCAGGCTTACCACCGCGCCGCTGTAATCATCGCCTACGCCCTTGAAGACAATGGGCAGCTGCCCCATATCCGTAACCAGCAGAGCGCGCTCGGTGATGGTGGGGAAAGCCGCGTCCACGCCGCCGATTTTGGCAATCTCGGCGGCCAGAGAGTCGGCGTTGCCGATAACACGGCCGTCGGCGCGCTCCACCATCAGGGGCGGGTCCATACGCGAGGTCCTCTGCTCGGAAAGCTTCTCAAACCCGTTGTATATGCTCAGCACCACCACCATGGCGGCCACGGCCACGGCCACGCCGCCTACGGCGATCATGGCTATGACATTGACGGCACGGTGGCTCTTGCGGGCCAGCACATACCGCAGGGCGATTTTTAAGGCGAACATAGATTACGGCGCTACGGACGGCTTACTCGCTGTCCTTCTGCAGCAGATGGTCTATATTCTCTATATAGTCCAGAGAGTCGTCCTGGAAGAAGGTCAGCTCCGGCGTCTTGCGCAGCTGGAAGCGCACGCGCTGCGCCAGCTCGTAGCGGATGGTCTTGGCAGATTTGTTGATGCTTTCTATCAGCTCCGGCGCTTTTTCGGACGGGAATACGGACAGATACACACGGGCGATGGACAGGTCCGGGCTTACGCGCACGGCGCTGACGGATACTATAACACCATGTGTCTTTGCTGTCTGCTGACGGAATATCTCGCTGAGTTCCTTCTGAATCAGACGTGCTATTTTTGCTTGTCTTGTTGTTTCCATATATTTGGGTATTTTATGTTTGTTGTTACAATATAACGGACACGGAGGCCCGAAAGTTAACGTACACGGCGCATAATGGTGAGTCCGTCGCGGACGGGCAGAATCACTTTTTCCAGCGCGGGATGGGCGGCAACGTAGTCGTTGAAGTCCGCAATGGCGCGGCTCTGGGCGTCGCGGCACGTTTCCGCGTCCAGTATGTGGCCGTCCCACAGGGTATTGTCGGCGAGGATAAAACTGCCTACGGGGACACGCTCCAGCACCATGTCCAGATACTGCCGGTACAGGCGCTTGTTGGCGTCAATGAACACCATGTCCCATTGTCCGGGCAGGGAGGGCACCACCTCCAAGGCGTCGCCGATGTGCAGGCGTATGTCCGCGGCGCGTGGCGAGGCGGCAAACAGCGCGGAGAGTTCCGGCTCCATCTCGTCGTCAATCTCCACAGTGTCCAGGGTGCAGCCCTGCGGCATCCCCTCGGCAAAACACAGCGCCGAATACCCCGTGAATGTGCCCAACTCCAGAATCCGCGACGGGTTAATCATCGCGGTGAGCATTTTAAGCAGACGTCCCTGCATGTGCCCCGAGCACATGCGCGGGTACAGATGGCGCAGGTGCGTGCGCCGGTACAGGGCATGCAGCTCCGGTGGCTCGGCATCTATGTGCGCGGCTATGTAATCGTCAAGTTCCATATTATCTGCAAAATTAACATTTTGTCCCGACATAGGGATATTGTTGCCGCAGTTTATTTTGTTGATAACGTTTTTTTTTAGTACTTTTGCGTCACTAATCCGGTACGATTCAATTAAAATTCACTATAAAAAATAACAACAATGCTTTCACCCAAACTTCAGGATGCTCTCAACGAGCAAATTAATGCCGAAATGTGGTCGGCATATCTGTATCTGTCAATGGCCATGCACTTCCAGGCCGAAGGCCGTCCCGGCTTCGCCAACTGGTACAGCGTACAGTTTCAGGAAGAACAGGCACACGCCGAAATCCTCCGCAATTATGTAAACGCCCGCGGCGGCCGCGTGGTACTCAAAGCCATAGATGCCGTTCCCACCGAGTGGAAAAACGAACTTGACGCATTCCAGGCCACTCTGGAGCACGAGCAGAAGGTTACCGCCCTCATCAACAACCTCTACGCCATGGCTGAGGCCGAAAAGGATTACGCCAGCCGCGCACGTCTGGACTGGTTTGTAAACGAGCAGGTTGAGGAGGAAGACAACTGCCGCACCCTTATAGACCGCCTGAAACTCATCGGCGACAACGGTCTGGCTCTGTACACCCTGGACAACGAGCTCGCCGCCCGCACCTACAACGTGCCCTCGCCGCTCGCCACCGCCGAATAACCGTCACAACCACAGAACCATAGAACGGGGCTGTGTCGTAATGAACTGCACTCCAAAAGTTTTTTGTCCAACTTTTGGGGTGCAGTTCAATTTGACACAGCCTCATTTTTATGTTTATCATTCTCTCATTATTTCACGGGATAGCATTGTTAAAACGGGTTATAATGATGCAAAAAAAGTGCCTCAAGATAATTCCTGAGACACTTTTCAATATGGACAAAATTCTATTTCACTATCACTTTCTCCACTTTGTTTCCGGCTTTTACGATGTATAAACCCGGAGCAACATTTGTGGTGGCACTTGCGGAAATCGTGGAGATGCCGCTGAGTGTGGTAATAGTGTAAACATCTGTGCCGGAGACTTTTATATAGCCAATGCCGCTTTCAATAGTGATTTCCGTGTCTGATGAAACATTTTCCACACCGGTTGATTCCTTTGACATGTACATCCACATCGAGCCGTTTTCCACTTTTAC
>SFNC01000018.1 GCA_004554255.1 Bacteroidales bacterium | reverse complement strand
TTCAGTCACATAGCCCGCTATGCTCCTTCACCTGCAAGACTAAATCTGACCGAAATCTGCGACCCCTGCGTTAACAAATATTGGGGAACGGGGTCTAAGCACCGAACCACGGAATCCCGACACGGATAGCCACGGAATATTGTGTGCGCGGCTTCCAGCGGCAGGATGCTCCCACTCCATAATCTAAACAGTTCATTCGTACAATTGCAGATTATAAAATCGCCAAGGCGATTTGCCTCTGCGAACTCCTTAAACAAACAATAAATTATTCCCTCTCCATAATTAGATTCTCTCTGCGGGATCTGCGAGAGAGAAAACTCAGCGCAGGGCGTAGGTGCGGGCCTTGAGGTATTCGCCGAGGGCCTCAACGGACTCGGCGTGAGCACGTTGCTCTTCGACGGTGATGGGCTTGCCGATGGTCACACGCACCGTTTTATGCGATTTTCCCCATACTTCGCGGGGGAGGCGCAGGGTTCGCAGCTGCCAGCAGACTACGCCGAGGAAGTTGAAGAACCAGCTGTTTGAGCCGTGGAAGAAAATGGGAATTACGGGGACTTTGAGCTTGTCGATGAGTCGGATTACGGAAGGTTGCCACTGGCGGTCGTTGAGGCGTCCGCGCCAGTTAACCTTGCTGACGGCACCGGCGGGGAAGAACCCGAGTCCGTGTCCGGCCTTTACCTGCTGTATTGCCTGTTTGATGCCGACGATTGATACGGCTTTCTTTTGGGGGTCGTCGCTGGCCATGGCGTCAACGGGTATAAAGTTCTGATTCAGGGCGGTTATGTGCCCGAGAATCATGTTTACCATCACCTTGTAGTCGGGGCGGAAATGCCCGACAATGTCAATCAGCGCCATTCCGTCCACGGCGCCGAATGGGTGGTTGCTGACGGTGATGAATCCGCCTTCCTTTACGGCCTGGAGGTTCTCGAGGCCGTCAATTTCGAGTTTAATGTCCAGTTCGGCGAAGAGGTTCTTGGAGAAGTCGGGCCCTGGGGTGTCGAATAGTCTGTCGTGAATGTCGTTGACATGGTCAACGTAAAGCCATCGCATCGCCCAATCAACGAGTTTGGGGTGCTTTGCGAGGTGGGGGACCATTTTGAAGATATCGTCTTTATCAAGGACGGTACGTTTTACGGGATTGTTATCGGTGTTGGATTGCATGAAAAGTCATTTTGGCGCAAAGGTAGTAAAAAGAAGTAGTAAAACCGCACGTGCGAGTGAAAAATATAGTTAACTCAAGAGAGAAAACATGATGTCGTTACCATATATGGCCTCTTGAAAATACGACATTGAAGTGCGGTATGCCGTGTCGGTTCCATTATCAAGAACACAAAAAATGAACGAAAGGGCTTAAAACAGGGACTTTTGTCGCCTGAGGGCAAAACAAAAATCGCTGAAAGTGATTGACTTTCAGCGATTTTCCACTTTTCGTGGCTTTTATAAGTGACCCCGGAGAGGCTCGAACTCTCGACCCACTGATTAAGAGTCAGTTGCTCTACCAACTGAGCTACGGAGTCATGCGAAAAGGCGAATTTGTGTGGTAGCTTTCGCTTTTGCACGGCAAAGGTACGTCTAATTTTTGAAATGACAAAATTTTTTGTCGTTTTTTTTTATGTGCGGGTTCTGGCGGCTTGTGTTTCCGGGGCGGTGTTTTGTTGGTTTGTGGTTGGATTATGGCGGCTCAGGAGAGTTTAAGGTCCAGTGCGTGAGCGAATTGTGCGAAGGCGGGGTGCCGGCGTGCGATGTCCTGGAGGACTTGTCGCTCGTTCCATGTTATGGGGCTTGCGGCGCCTTGGTTTGTGACGATGTTGAAGTCTATGAGGGTGTTGGAGAGGTTGTTGTGTAGAAATGTGAGTATGTCTGCTTTGTGCTGTGCGATGAGTTCGGCCTGGATGTCACTTTCGACTGTCATGGTGTATGTGTGGTTGTCGCGAAGTACGGGCCTGCAGGCGCGCATGGTGTTTATGAGGATGTGGCTTGTGCGGTGTGTGGCGATGTATGTGTCCCAGGCTTTGTTGAACTGCTCGGGGGTGTATTGGTTTGTTTTTGTTTCGGTGGCGACGTTGTTGCTTTGTGGCTGCTGTTCCGTGGGGTTGTTTTTCAGCCTGGGTCCTCCGAGCTGTATTTTTCTCGGGGTGCCGTGTTGCATGGTAGCCTTGGGCGGCTGAGGGGCGGGATTTTTAGTGGCGGAGGAGGCTCTGTCTGCGATTCCGTCTGAAGCAGCGGAGCGTACGCTTCCGGCCGCAGCTGTTGCTGCGGGAGCTGCGGGGTTCTGCTGTATCAGGAATTCGGCGATGGGTTTCAGTTGCCCCCCGACGTCATCGCCGGCGTCGTGGGGCAGAGTAGTTGGCAGAGTTTAATTATTGTGAGTTCTGTGAGGAACTGTTTGTTTGAGGCTGTCCGGTAGTTCAGGTCTGCATCGTTGAGGATGCTCATAGCCTTGTAGTAGAAGTCGGGCTGGAACGCCTGTGCTCTGACTGCCATTGCCTGTCGGAATTCGTCGGTGGTCTCGAGCATTTCTACCGTTCTCGGGTCTCTTGCGAGCATCAGGTCGCGGATGTATGATGCGAGGCCGTTGATGAAGAATAGAGCGTCGAAACCTTTTGCGCGTATGTCGTTATATATTGCGAGGGCGCCGGGGATGTCGCTGTTTGCGAAGGCGTCGGCGAGTTTGTCGAAGTATGAGTTGTCGAGGACGTTGAGGTTCTCTATTGTGGAGTTGTATGTGATGTTCCCTCGTGACGATGCTGCAATCTGGTCGAAAATGCTGAGTGCGTCGCGCATTGCGCCGTCGGCGTGTCTTGCGATAACGCCAAGGGCAGCGGGTTCAACGTTGATACCTTCGCTTTTCGCGACGTATGCCATGTGTTCCACCATGTCTTTAATGGTGATTCTGCTGAAGTCGTAGATCTGGCAACGGGAGAGGATGGTGGAGATGATTTTGTGTTTTTCGGTAGTTGCGAGGATGAATATTGCGTATGCGGGTGGTTCCTCGAGGGTTTTGAGGAAGGCATTGAAGGCCTGAGAAGTGAGCATGTGAACCTCGTCAATGATGAACACGCGGTATTTGCCATCGGTGGGTGGCACCATGACCTGCTCTATCAGGGTTTTGATGTCCTGCACGCCGTTGTGGGATGCGGCGTCGAGCTCAATGATGTTGAACGAGCGGTTGTCGTTGAAGGATTTGCATGACGGGCATTGGTTGCATGCTTCGCCGTCCGGCGTCCTGTTCTCGCAGTTAATGGTCTTTGCGAATATTCTGGCGCATGAGGTTTTGCCAACGCCACGGCTGCCGCAGAAGAGGTATGCGTGAGCGAGGCGGTCTGTCGCAATAGAGTTTTTAAGAGTTGCGGCGAGGGCTTTCTGTCCGACAACACTTGCGAAAGTAGAGGGTCTGTATTTTCTGGCCGATACAATGTAATGTTCCATGCGACAAAATTACAAAATTTTATGGATAAATTTAGGAGGGTCTGGTCAAAAAAACCAAATGGGCGCTTAATTTTATTGGGGCGTTGTTTCGTCGTGCTCCGAGGGTTCGGGCTTTGGAACCAGGAGGCGTGACATCTCCCAAAGGGCGTAGAGCGGTATGAATACTATGAAGAGGGTGAGGATGTCTGATGTGGGGGTTATAATAGCGGAGAGGACGAGAAGGGCGAAGATGGCGTATTTGCGGTATTTAGTGAAGAATCTGCGGTTTATGAGCCTCATGTGTCCGAGCATCCAAGCGAGCAGAGGCAACTCGAAAACTATACCGATTGCGAAAATGGTGGAGTAGAACGAGTCCATGTATGAGTCGAGGGTGAGCATATTGTCAATGCTGTCCGAGAGCTGATATTCGGATAAAAACCTGAGTGCCAGCGGGAACACGATGAAGTATCCGAGGGTGGTGCCGAGGTAGAACATGAGGTTTCCGAAAAAGAAAGCCTTGCGTGCGCCGCGCCGCTCGTGGGGGTAAAGTCCCGGGGCAATGAATTGCCAGAGCTGATAGATGATTATGGGGAATGCAAAGACGATTGCGAGGTAGAAGGATGCGCTGAAGTGCGTCATCAGCTGAGTCCCCAGCTTAATGTTTATGAGCGATACCGAGAAGGAAGAGTCGGACAGGTCCGGTAGCCACTCGCCGTCTCCGCTCATGAACGAGAGCAATGAGTAAAGGGGGAAGTCGGCGTTGCAGGGCCATAGAATGACATTGTCGAACAGCCATCTCATGCCCATGAAGAAGGCAAATGCGAAGACAAAGAGGGTTACGATAATGCGCAGGAACGTCACCCTCAGCTCTCCGAGGTGTTCCCAGAAAGTGAGGTCTCTGTCGGTGGTGTCTGTCTGCTGATTCTCAGGCATTAGGGCCGTCGGAGTCTTTAGCCTTGGCGGTAGAAGTTATGCTTCCGTTCGCGGCGGCTTCGCGCTCGCGGATAATCTCGTCGGCGGATTTTACGGGCTTGTTCATTTCGGCCTTGGCCTCTTCCATTCCCTGCTTGAAGGAGTGCACTCCCTTGCCCAAGTTGCGCATGATTTTGGGCAGACGGGCGGCACCGAAGATAATAAGGCCTATGAGAAGGAGAAGCCATAACTGGGCGCCGCGAAGGCCTAAAAAGAGAAGTATAGTGGTGGAAATAGACATGATAATATTGATTTTTGGGGGTTCCTACGTCCCAATGTAGAAATTTAGAGTCCAAAGTTACGATAAATTTTTGAAAAATTGCTATCTTTGCACACATTTTATAAAACATTATAAAATACGAGTAAATCCCAAAGCAAAATAAAAATTATTAATCGATATGAAAGCATTTGTATTCCCCGGCCAGGGCTCACAGTTTGTGGGCATGGGCAAAGATCTTTATGAGAGCCGCGAAGATATCCGCGCAATGATGGAACAGGCCAATGATATTCTTGGCTTCCGCATTACTGACATCATGTTCGAGGGTACCGACGAGGACCTTAAGCAGACTAAAGTAACACAGCCGGCAGTGTTTATCCACTCGGTAGCGCTTGCAAAGGCACTGGAGGGCGAGATGAAGCCTGATATGACGGCAGGTCACTCCTTGGGCGAGTTCTCGGCGCTTGTCTCTGCCGGCGCACTTGATTTTGCCGATGCGCTTCGCCTTGTTTCGGCCCGCGCCCAGGCGATGCAGAAGGCGTGCGAGCTCAAGCCTTCGACTATGGCGGCTATCATCGGTCTGCCCGATGAGAAAATTGAGGAGGTATGCGCGTCGCTGAATGCCGGCATCCTTGCCTGCGCAAATTATAACAACCCGGGTCAGCTTGTAATCAGTGGCGAAATCGCCGCTATTGACGCTGCCTGTGAGGCTCTTACCGCCGCCGGCGCCAAGCGCGCCCTGAAGCTTAAGGTGGGCGGCGCGTTCCACTCTCCGTGCATGGAGCCCGCACGTGCCGAGCTTGCCGAGGCTATCGACCGCACTACTTTCTCGGTGCCCCGTTGCCCTGTCTATCAGAATGTTGACGCTCTGCCCCACACAGATCCGGCAGAAATCAAGGCTAACCTTATCGCGCAGCTCACTGCTCCCGTGCGCTGGACTAACACTGTGCGCAATATGATTGCCGATGGCGCTACGGAGTTCATTGAGATCGGCCCGGGCCGCGCGCTGCAGGGCATGATCTCGAAGATCAGCCGCGAGGTGGCTGTTTCGGGTATTCAGAGCCTGTGATAGGTTTTCTACTCCTAATGGAATAATACGGGCGGCGTGTCACGAGGGTGGCGCGCCGCTTGTTGTTTGTGAGAACTTACTTTCGGGGGGCTCGCGCGGAGGGTTTTGTGGCTCGCGCGGATGTGTTTTATCACGCGGATGTTTTTTATATCTCGCGCGGAGAGGGTGTTTTTTATATCTCGCGCAGAGTACGCCGAGCACGCGGAGGAGTTCTGTGGAACTCTCGCAGAGAAATAATTTGGAGAGGGGGAGCACGCGGAGGAGTTCTGGGGGGCTCGCGCAGAGGAGTGGTTTGGAGTGGTTTGGAGAGGGGGAGAGTGGGAGAGGAGTGGGAGAGGAGAGGGTTTTGGGTTCGCGGAGGGCGTGAAAAAAGTTTGGTGTGGGGTGTTTGGGGGGCGGCATATTTGCCAGTGTGCGGAGATTTTAGTAATTTTGTCGCGAAAAGTCCCTGAGGGTATCGGGGATGCCAACATTATCCGGGTGGCGGCACGTGAGTTGTGCGGGCTTCCCTTACATAAATTACTTATATACAGCCTCATAATTATATGGCTACGATAAAAATAGCGGGCGTGATGCGCTCCGGCGCGTATTCGCCCAATCATATCGGCAATGACGCCGCAATTTTCAATCTTGTTGCCGACGAGCTGCGCAAGCGCGGCTGCGAAGTGAATATTTACACTGAGGAGCAGCTTGCCGCGGGCAAGGTCACGGAAGGAATCATAGTAAATATGTGTCGCGAGATGCGGTCCATAGAGCATCTGCAGCGCTGTCAGGACAATGGCGCGCTGGTAATCAACTCGGGCTACGGCATCGAGAACTGCACGCGCGAGCGTATGACGCGCATTCTGATGGGCAGCGGCATTCCTTATCCCGAATCGCTGATGGTGAATACCGACGAAGCTGTTGTGGACGCCATGGAGCGTGCGGGCTTTGGCCGTGCGTGGATAAAGCGCGGCGACTTCCATGCCATGCACAAGGAGGATGTGAGCTTTGTGCGCCATCCGCAGGAGGCTCAGGAGGTGCTGCAGGAGTATTTCCTGCGCGGGATAAAGCGTGCTGTTATCAACCGCCACCTCGAGGGCGACCTCATCAAGTTCTACGGCGTTGCCGACACTGACTTCTTCTTCTGGTTCTACCCCCTGGAGGCCGGTCACAGCAAATATGGCAACGAGGCTATCAACGGTCCTGCGCGCGGGCTTAAGTTCGACGAGGACTATCTGCGCCGCATCTGCCGCGAGGCGTCGGATGCGCTTGATGTTAAGATATATGGCGGCGACTGTATTGTTGCCGACGACGGGTCTATCCGCATCATCGACTTCAACGACTGGCCCAGCTTCGCGCCCTGCCGCACGCAGGCGGCGCCGCATATCGCCAAGTGCATCATGGCCGCGATAAAGCAACATCAGAAAAACTAACAGGCAACACAAGAGCATGGCAAAAGAAACTACCCCGAAGACCTCGTACCGCGACACGCTGAAGAGCGCGGATACCGAGGAGCATATCGACCTTGCGTTCTACCGCCCTATAGGCTATGCCTGGGCGTGTCTGGCGCGTCGCCTTGGCGTGACGCCGAACGCTATCACCGTTGCGTCTATCTTTTTAGGCATCGGTGCCGGCATTGCATTCTATTATAACGAGCTGTGGATAAACGTGATAGGCATGGTGCTGCTGGTGTGGGCCAACAGCTTTGACAGCGCCGACGGGCAGCTTGCGCGCATGACCAAGCAGTATTCGCGCATCGGCCGTATCCTGGACGGCATGGCCGGCGATCTGTGGTTCGCGACAATCTACGTGGCAATCTGTCTGCGCGAAAACGCTACCTCGGCATTCTTTATGGAGCGTCCGTGGCTGATATGGGTAATTGCCGTTGTAACAGGCATTTGCCACGCCAAGCAGGCTGCTATGGCCGACTATTACCGCCAGTTCCACCTGTACTTCCTCAAGGGCGAGGACGGCAGCGAGCTGGAGAGCGCCGACAACCTCAAGGCCAAGCTGTCCACGCTGACGTGGGGCGGCAACTTCTTCCAGAAGCTGATACTTACCTTCTACACGGGCTATACCGTGAACCAGGAGCAGATGACGCCGTCCATGCAGGAGCTGCGCCGACGTCTGCACGCCGATTTCCCCGACGGGAAGATACCGCAGAGCTTCCGCGACCGCTTCCGCGCGCTGTCGCTGCCGCTGATGAAGTACACCAACATACTGTCGTTCAACTGGCGGTGCATAGCGCTGTTTGCGTCGCTGTTCGCACGCATGCCGTGGCTGTACTTCGCTTTTGAGCTGGTGGTGCTGAATATATTGCTGATATACATGGTGGTGCGTCACGAGCGCATCTGCAAACGCCTCACGGCCGCGCTCGAGGCCGGAGAATTCAAGCATTGACAATCCGATGACAGACAGTAAGATAAAAGGCATAATATTTGATTACGGCGGCACGCTTGACACGCGTGGCGACCATTGGAGCCATATAATAGAGCAAGGGTGGAGGGCCGCCGGGATAGACGTGCCCACAGCTGTTTTCCGCGACTGCTATGTGTATGCTGAGCGTGCCCTGGCGCGCGAACGACACATATTGCCGTGCGATGACTTCCACACATTATTGTATAAGAAAATGGTTCTGGAGCTGCAGGAACTGAACCGTCAGGGGCATCTGGAGGCCGAGAAGATAGAGCCGGCGGCGCGCATCGCGGCCAAATACTGCGATGATTACGCGCGGACGTGCATCGAGGAGGCGCGGCCAGTGCTGCAGAAGCTGTCCGAGCGGTACCCGATGGTGCTTGTCAGCAATTTTTACGGAAATGTTGACTCGGTGCTTCGCGGCTTCGGTATCCGTGAGTACTTCGGGGGGATAATAGAGAGTGCTGTGGTGGGTGTGCGCAAGCCCGATGCGCGGATATTCCGCCTGGGAGTTGTGGCGCTCGGTCTGGAGCCCGAGGAGGTGCTGGTGGTGGGCGATTCCCTGCGCAAGGATATACTGCCGGCGCGGTCGATAGGCTGTGCCACGGCGTGGATAAAGGGCCGAGGGTGGACTGCTGAGGAAGATGCCGCCACGGATGCGGCGCTGATACCGTCGCTGCAGAGCCTGCTCTGAATTGGCTCGCGGCCTCGCGCGGAGGGTTTTGTGGCTCGCGCAGATGTTTTTTAATCTCGCGGATGTTTTTTAATCTCGCGCAGAGTACGCCGAGCTCGCGGAGGGAGTTCTGTGGAACTCTCGCAGAGAAATAATTTGGAGAGGGAGAGCTCGCGGAGGAGTTCTGTAGGGCTCGCGCGGATGTTTTTAATCTCGCGCAGAGAGGGTGTTTTTTATATCTCGCGCAGAGTACGCCAAGCCCGCGGAGGGAGTTCTGTAGAACTCACGCAGAGGAGTAGTTTGGAGAGGGAGAGCTCGCGGAGGAGTTCTGTAGAACTCGCGCAGAGATCGGAGAGCGCGGAGGGCGCGGAGTGGGTAGAGGGTGTCGGGAGGGCTTAGTGTGTATAATCAGATTTTATGATTTAGATGTCTGAGGCGACGCCGAGGGTGAGGATGTCGATGCGTCTCACGCCGGGGCAGTCGCGCAGGATGGCGGCGGCTATGCAGTTCAGAGTGGTTCCGGTGGTGGTGACGTCGTCCACGATTACGATGTTCTTGCCGTCAATCATTTCGGGGTGCCTGACAGAGAATGTGTCAGGTGTCACGTTTTTGCGTCGCCGTTCGCCGTCCAGCCGCGCCTGCGCGGAGTGGGCGCGGGCGACCAGGGCGTCGGCAATGGGTATTCCGGTGACCTCGGCGATGCCGCGGGCTATGACGGTGCTCTGGTTGTAGTGCCTGCGGTATCGTTTCAGCCAGTGTAGCGGGACGGGTACCAGAGCGTCCACGCCGTCAAAGAAATTGGCGTCTTTCAGTTCGTCGGCGAACATGCGTCCCATGACGCGTCCCACGTCCGGCATGTCGTGGTATTTTATGCTGTGAATCAGGTCGCTGACGTGGCTGTTGTGGTTGTAGAACAGCCAGCAGGCGGCGCGTGTCATGCGCCGGTGATGCACCATTGCGAGCGCGATGCTGTTGTTCGGGTCAAGGTGGTAGAACGTCCGCGGCAGCGTGGCCAGGCACGAGAGGCATATTGCGTTTTCGTCCATGGTGAGTGCGCGGTCGCAGAGCAGGCAGGTGCGTGGCGCGGCGATGTCTGCCACGGATGCCAAAAGCCGCAAAATTGTGCCGGGGATGAGCTTCATAATCGCAAAGGTCATAAAAAACAGTGACGTGTGCAAGCTTTTAAGCCCCGTATTAGTTTTTTTGGTTTGATTTTTGTTGTACCTTTGTGACAGAGAAGTTGTTTGAACAAAAAAACAGGCTTCCGACACGATTATGATAGCACTCAGTATCTTCCAGAGCGTGGAATTTTATGTGATACTCACCGTTGTTGCGGCGGCGGTGGTGGCGCTGTGCGCGCGGCCGTCGGGCCGCGGGCCGGTGCAGACCCATCTCGCGAGCGGTTGGCTCACCGAGGGCGCGGCCGACAAACCCTCGTCGCTGCGTATAGAATGTCTTGACAATGGCGATGTTGTGGTGACGCGGCAGGGCCTCACGGGCATTTACAGCACCGGTGCGGCGTCGCTTGCCATAACGCGGACGGGGAACGACCTGCGGATTGTGGAGCGGCTGACGCCCGGCACGCCGTTGTCGGTGGATGGCGAGGCTCCGGTACAGGTCCGCGAGGCGTCGTTTCACCTTAACTTTCTTGGCCGCGACTGGTATCATATAAAATATGAGGCCGAGGGCAGCCGGTTTGCGGCGTTCTCGCTGCATGTGCGCCCCGGCATAAGTATAACCCGCGAACTGGTACAATAATAAAAGCTTATGGGTAAACAACAGAAAACCAACGCCTCACGGTTGCTTGAGCGTGCTAAAATACCGTTCAGCCTGCAGCCGTACGAGGTTGACGAAGAGCATCTGGACGCGGTGCACGTGGCGGCATCGTTGGGCGAGGATGTGGCAAGGGTATTCAAGACCATAGTGTTGCGCGGCGAGCGCAGGGGGCTCTTTGTGTGCGTGGTGCCCGGCGATGCCGAGGTGGACCTGAAGAAGGCCGCGCGTGCCGCCGGCGATAAAAAGGCCGAGCTGTTGCCGCTGAAGGAGCTGCTGCCGAACACCGGATATATCCGCGGCGGATGCTCGCCCGTGGGCATGAAAAAACAGCTGCCCACATACTTCCATGCGTCGGCCACGGAATACCCGGAGATTTACGTCAGCGCCGGAGTGCGCGGCCTGCAGCTGTGCATAGCCCCGCAGGCGCTGATAGATTATGTGGGGGCCGAAGTCGTTGATTTAATAGTGAATAGAGAATGAATACATTCGGGAAAATATATACGCTGACATCTTTCGGCGAGAGCCACGGCCCGGCGCTTGGCGGAGTTATAGACGGGATGCCGGCGGGCATGACGATAGATTTTGACGAAGTCCGGCGCCAGATGTCGCGCCGCCGTCCGGGCCGCGATGCGCTCGTGACGCCCCGCAATGAGGCCGACGAGGTGGAGTTCCTGTCCGGAATCATGGACGGCATCACCCTCGGCAGCCCCATAGGTTTTATAATCCGCAACACCCGGCAGCGCAGTGGCGACTACCGCGAGATGGAGCATGCCTTCCGCCCCGGCCATGCCGATTTCACCTATACAGAAAAGTACGGGTTGCGCGACTGGCGCGGCGGCGGCCGTGCCAGTGCCCGCGAGACAGCGGCGCGTATGGTGGCGGGTGCGCTTGCGGCGCAAGTGCTTGCAATGAAGGGGATTACCGTAAAGGCACGGCTTGTTATGGCCGGAGGTGTGCCTAATACGGCCACCGGCGAGGACGAGCTCTGCGACGAGGTGCGTGAGGCAATCGTTGCCGCGCGCGCTGCCGGCGACAGCATCGGCGGCGTGGTGGAGTGCACGGTGCACGGCGTGCCGGCCGGCGTAGGCGAGCCCGCCGCCGGAAAGCTGCAGGCCATGCTTGCGGCGGCAATGATGTCTGTACCGGCGGCCAAGGGCTTTGAGTACGGTATGGGCTTTGCGGGAGCCGCTCGTCGCGGCTCGGAGGTCATAGACAACTGGGTGTCAGCGCCTGACGACCCACGCGGCATGCGTGCGGCGGCGAATAATTCCGGCGGCATCCAGGGCGGCATCTCCAACGGCGAGGACATAGTGATGCGCGTGGCATTCAAGCCCACGGCAACGCTTTTGCGCGATGTGCAGACGGTGGACGACAGCCGTAACGAGATAACGCTGCATGCCCGTGGCCGCCATGACCCGTGTGTGGCGGTGCGCGCCGTGCCGGTGGTGGAGGCTATGGCCGCAATGACGGTGCTGGATGCGTTTCTGCTCTCAAAGGCCCATATTCCCGCCGGAGGCCTATGAACCCGTATTATCGCGATTATGCGGACTTTTTGGGGGAGATTTTTCCGTTTAAAGTCCAGAAAATCAGCATAAACACCGGCAATATCTGCCCCAACCGCGATGGTACCATCGGCGTGGGCGGGTGCATATACTGCAACAACAGCGCGTTCACGCCCGGGTATGCGGCACCGCAGCTCAGCGTGGCCGAGCAGATAGGGCGTGGCGTGGAGTTCTTCGGGCGCAAGTATCCGGATATGCGCTATCTTGCTTATTTCCAGTCGCATACCGCCACGCACAGCAACGTGGCACAGTTTGTGGAGAATCTTAGGGAGGCGGCATCGCAGCCCGGCGTTGCGGGCATAGTGATAGGCACGCGTCCGGATTGCATGCCCTACGCGCTGTTGGAGCGTCTCGCGGAGATGAACCGCACGCTGCCGGTGATAGTGGAGTATGGTGCCGAATCGGCGCACGACAGCACCCTGCGTGCCATAAACCGCTGCCATACATGGGCGCAAACGGCTGATGCCGTGAGGCGTACGGCTGCTGTGGGCATCCCCGTGGGGCTGCATCTGATACTCGGCCTGCCCGGCGAGACGGAGGAGATGATGCTTGCAAGCGTCGATGCCCTTAATGCGCTGGAAGTTAGCACGGTAAAGTTCCACCAGCTGCAGGTGGTGAAGGGCACGCGGCTTGAGCGCATACATCGGGAGGCACCGGTGCGGACATTCACGCTGGACGAGTATATCGCTCTGTGCGTCAAGGTGGTGCGTCGGCTCAGGCGCGACATCGCCATAGACCGCTTTACGTCGCAGTCTCCGGACTCACTGCTGATAGCCCCGCGCTGGGGGATTAAAAACTATCAGTTTACTCACATATTGCAGAACGCACTGCGAGAGCATTGCTGAAGTACGAAAAAAGTTTAAATGAGTCCAATGGGACAAAAAATACTATGAAGTTGGCGAAAAAATTCGTATATTTGCACGGAAATTAGGCTTTTTAATAAGCTATGGCCGGATAAAACGGTAAAATGCTGAAAATCGGGACAATACGACCGGTCCGGCAAAACTGTATCCGGAGACATAACAACGTAAATTATTTAGAACATAACCAACACAATACAATTAAAAGATGGCAAAAGAAAAGAAATTCCTGACCTGTGACGGCAACCAGGCTGCCGCACATGTCAGTTACATGTTCTCTGAGGTGGCTGCAATCTACCCCATCACACCGTCGTCCACGATGGCAGAGTACGTAGACGAATGGGCCGCCTCCGGCCGTAAAAATATGTTCGGCGAGACCGTACTTGTGCAGGAAATGCAATCTGAGGGTGGCGCTGCGGGAGCCGTACACGGTTCACTGCAGGCCGGTGCTCTTACCACAACCTACACCGCATCGCAGGGCTTGTTGCTCATGATTCCCAATATGTACAAGATTGCCGGCGAGCTTCTGCCGTGCGTATTCCATGTGTCGGCGCGTACGCTGGCCTCGCACGCACTGTCGATCTTCGGCGACCACCAGGATGTAATGTCGTGCCGCCAGACCGGTTTTGCCATGCTTGCCGAAGGCTCTGTGCAGGAGGTTATGGACCTCGCCGGAGTGGCACATCTGTCCACAATCAAGGGCCGCGTTCCGTTTGTAAATTTCTTTGACGGTTTCCGCACCTCGCACGAGATTCAGAAGATCGAGGAGATTGACGGTGACGCACTTGCCGCACTGGTAGACAAAGAGGCACTGGCCGACTTCCGCGCCCGCGCCCTCAACCCCAACAACCCCGTAGCTCGCGGTACAGCCGAGAACCCCGATGTGTTCTTCCAGCACCGCGAGGCCTCCAACAAATATTACGACGCCATCCCCGGCATCGTGGAGGATTACATGAAGGAGATAAGCAAAATCACCGGCCGCGAGTACAAGCTGTTCAACTACTACGGCGCCGAGGATGCAGACCGCATCATCATCGCTATGGGTTCTGTAACACAGGCTGCCCAGGAGGCTATTGACCACCTGCTCGCCAAGGGTGAGAAAGTGGGTCTGGTGAGCGTACACCTGTACCGCCCGTTCTCTATCAAGCACTTTATGGATGCAATCCCCTCTACCGTGAAGCGCATCGCAGTGCTTGACCGCACCAAGGAGCCCGGCGCAAACGGCGAGCCCCTGTATCTGGATGTCAAGGACGCTTTCTACGGCAAGGAGAATGCCCCGCTTATCGTTGGCGGCCGCTACGGTCTGTCGTCCAAAGACACCACCCCGGCACAGATTCTCGGCGTATACGAGAACCTCGCTCTTCCCGAGCCCAAGAACCACTTCGTTATCAGCATCGTGGACGATGTCACCTTCCACTCGCTGCCTCTCCCCGAGGAAATCGCTCTCGGCGATGCCGGCACTTTCGAGGCCAAGTTCTACGGCCTCGGCGCCGACGGTACCGTGGGTGCAAACAAGAACTCGGTTAAGATTATCGGTGACAATACCGACAAATACTGCCAGGCATACTTCTCGTACGACTCCAAGAAGTCGGGCGGTTTCACCTGCTCGCACCTGCGTTTCGGCGACAAGCCCATCCGCTCCACATATCTGGTGACCACACCTAACTTCGTGGCCTGCCACGTACAGGCATATCTGCACATGTACGATGTTCTGCGTGGTCTGCGCGACAACGGCACATTCCTGCTCAATACCATCTGGGAGGGCGAGGAGCTTGCCAAGAACCTGCCCAATAACGTAAAACGTTACTTCGCACAGCACAATATCACCGTTTATTATATGGACGCCAGCCGTATCGCTCAGGAAATCGGCCTCGGCAACCGCACCAACACTATCCTGCAGAGCGCATTCTTCCGCATCACCGAGGTTATCCCCGTGGACCTCGCTGTGGAGCAGATGAAGAAGTTCATCGTGAAATCCTACGGCAAGAAGGGCCAGGATGTTGTGGACAAGAACTACGCAGCCGTAGACCGCGGCGGCGAGTACCACAAGCTGGATGTGGATCCCGCATGGGCTCAGATCCCCGAAGATGTTGTGAAAGAGGACAACGCACCCGAGTTCATCAAGAACGTGGTACGTCCCATCAACGCCCAGAACGGCGACCTCCTGCCGGTATCTACCTTCAAGGACAACGCCGACGGCACCTGGCAGCAGGGCACAGCCCGCTACGAGAAACGCGGTGTTGCCGCTTTCGTGCCCGAGTGGCTGGACGAAAACTGCATACAGTGTAACAAGTGCGCGTATGTCTGCCCCCACGCCGCTATCCGTCCCTTCGTTCTTGACGCCGACGAGATGGCCGCAGCACCCTTCGCCGAGGGCGACACCCTGCCCACAATCGGCAAAACCATGGCCGGGACACGCTTTGTGCAGGCTGTGGACGTTCTGGACTGCCTCGGTTGCGGAAACTGCGTGGACGTATGCCCCGGCAAGAAGGGCGTGAAGGCCCTGGCCATGAAACCCCTGGAGTCTCAGCTCGACAAGCAGGCCGAGTGGGATTACTGCGTGGAGCACGTAAGCAGCAAACAGCACCTTGTGGACATCAAACAGATGGTGAAGAACAGCCAGTTCGCCACCCCGCTGTTCGAGTTCTCCGGCGCATGCTCAGGCTGTGGCGAGACTCCGTATGTGAAACTCATGAGCCAGCTGTTCGGCGACCACCAGATGATCGCCAACGCAACAGGTTGCTCGTCCATCTACTCCGGTTCGGTACCCTCTACCCCGTACTGCACCAACGAGAAAGGCCACGGTCCCGCTTGGGCAAACTCGCTGTTCGAGGACTTCGCCGAGTTCGGCCTTGGTATGAAACTCGGTACCGACAAACTGCGCGAGCGTCTTGCCGCACTGTTTGTGGACATGCAGGGATGCGACAAGTGCAGCGACGAGATGAAGGCTCTGGCCAACAAGTGGCTTGAGGCGCGTCACGACGCTGTTGCCACCCGCGAGGTTGCCGAGGCTCTCGTGCCCCTCTGCGAGGCTTGCGGTTGCGACATCTGCAAGAAAGTTCTGGACCTCAAGGACTACATCACCGCCCGCTCACAGTGGATTATCGCCGGTGACGGTGCCGCTTACGACATCGGCTTCGGTGGTCTTGACCACGTGCTCGCCTCCGGCAAGAACGTGAATGTGCTCGTCCTGGATACCGAGGTTTACTCCAACACCGGCGGCCAGGCTTCCAAGGCAACACCCGTTGGCGCTATCGCCAAATTTGCCGCCTCCGGCAAGCGCATCCGCAAGAAAGACCTTGGTCTTATCGCATCGACCTACGGTTATGTATACTGCGCACAGGTAGCCATGGGCGCTGACCAGGCCCAGACCCTCAAGGCCTTCCGCGAGGCTGAAGCTTACGACGGCCCGTCGCTGATTATCGCTTACTCGCCCTGTATCAACCACGGCCTCAAAGCCGGTATGGGCAAGGCACAGCAGGAAGAGGCCAACGCCGTTGCATGCGGATACTGGCACCTTTGGCGTTACAACCCCGCATTGGAAGAGCAGGGTCAGAACCCCTTCACTCTGGACAGCAAAGAGCCCGACTGGAGCAAGTTCGCCGACTTCCTCAAAGGCGAGGTGCGCTACGCATCGGTAATGAAGCAGTACCCCGCCGAGGCTGAGGAACTCTTCGCCGCAGCACAGGCAAACGCCAAGTGGCGCTACAACAACTACCGTCGCCTTGCCCAGCAGCAGTGGGGCCAGGACCCGGAAGCAGGTGCCGTAGAAAAGATGAACGAGAAATAATCCTCCCGTCCACACCCACACATTAATATATTAAGGAGGTTGCGCCACCGCGCAACCTCCTTAAGTTTGTTATGGCGTGGCGGCATCCTGCCGCTATGTTATTTATGTGGCGTATAAAACGTATAAAACGTATAAGACGTATAAATCTTATACGCCACATAAATCACATAAGTCACATAGGTAGGCCATGGCGTGTACCCGGTGTTATCATGGTTACGTGGAGGGGGATTTAGCGGGGATGTGCTGTTTGTCCGCGATTTGGTGCAGAGTGCCAATTGTGTGTTGGATTTTGTGGTTTGAGGTAGTATATTTGTAAGGAATTATTGGTTTTGGATAGAAATAACCTCAAAAAAATACCAGATGAAAAGATTAATCCTGACAAGTATGGCGGCGGCGCTGTTCATGCCGCTTTTTGCCGCCAACCCGCTCATTATCCGCGATAAGGATAATGATACGGCTCTTGAGATTGAGAAGTTGTCGCATGTGGTGTTCCATGCTGCGGGCGGCATCTCGGTGTACCGCACGGACGGCTCTGTGACGTTTGTTCCGGCGGACAAGTTTGTGTCTCTGCGCTTCAACACCGCGATGAACGGAGTGGAGTCTGTGGGCAGTGATTCTGCCGGCGCGATTGCGTATTCCGGTGGCGTGATAAGCTCGGGAGAGCCCGGCATAGTGCTGTATAATGCCTCAGGCGCCTGTGTGGCCTCCACTGCTGGCGAAACGCTGTCAACAGCCGGCATCGCGCCGGGTGTGTATGTTGTCACAGCGGGTAAATCAACCCTTAAAATCGTAGTGAAATGAAGAGAAACCGCATAATACTGCCCGTGGCATTCTGCGCTGCGGCAGCCCTTGCCTATCAGGGCACGTTTATAGTTTTCAGCCCTGCGGCTGACGGTATCACCCGCGGAATTGACGTGGAGCGCATCGACTCGGTGAGCGTCAGCGGCGCCAATGCCGTGATAACACCGCTCGGACAGCCGCCCGTGCAGCTGCCGCTGTCGGACTTCAATGACATGCGCATTGTGGACGGCGACGATGTCATCGCCATAGACATGGATGCGGCCACGGTGTATAATCCTTACGCCTTTGAGGGCGTTACCGTGAGCAATGTGGACCGCGCTGTTACGGTGACCTCCGAAAAGACAGCCAAGCTGTCGTTTATAATCCGAGGCTCGGGCAAATCGGTGAAGATTTATGCCGCCGGAGACTGTGATGTGACACTTGATAATGCGACACTCGCCAACGATAACGGTGCCGCGCTGAATCTGCAGTGCAAGAAGGCTAACACGGTGACGCTAAAAGGCGCCAACACGCTGAGCGACGGTGCCGTATATGTGACACCGGAAGGCGAGAAAGAGAACGGCACGCTGTTCGCTACCGGCACGCTCACGCTTGCGGGCGACGGCAGCCTTTCGGTTTCCGGTAAGGCCAAACATGCCATAGCATCGTCCAAGAGCATAGCCATGAAGAGTGGTGACATAACCGTCACGGAAGCGGCGTCGGACGGCCTGCACGCCGACGGTATCACTGTCTCGGGCGGTAAATACACTTGCCTGAGCTCGGCCGGCGACGGCATAGACGCCGGCAAGGGCGAGCTGGTTATCAAGGATTGCGAGATAAATGTGACCTCCGCAGCTGATGATGTAAAGGCGCTGAAAGCCGACGGAAATGTGGTGATAGAGTCCGGAACGGTGACATACAGCGTCTCCGGCGGCCAGAGCAAGGGCATCAAGTCCAGTAACGACGTGATAGTGAATGGCGGTGTTATCCGCGCTACCATGACCGGAAATGTTGTGGTAACCAACTATGACCCATCCTATTGCACCGCGATAAAAGTGGACAGTGCGTTTGTGATGAACGGCGGCGAGATATACGTGACGTCCACCGGCGAGGCCGGCAAGGGCATTAGTGTAGACGGCGACGCCACCTTCAATGCGGGCAAGATAGAAATATCCACGAGCGGCAACGGCGCCGTGTATGTTGATTCATTGGGCGTAAACGACTCGTACAGCGCCACTTGCATCACTGTTGACGGCAATGTTTACGTTTATGGCGGCATGACCATGAACCTGAGCTCGGCCGGAACAGCCGGCAAGTGCCTCAAGAGCGACCTGGACATGGTAATCGGCCGTGCCGGTGAAGCCGGTCCGACGATTTATGCCAAGACCACGGGCGCCAAGTTCCTGGTGAGCAGTGGTACCGGTGGCCAGCAGCCCCCGATGATGGCTCCCGGCGGAGGCCCGGGCGGAGGCCACGGTGGAGGCCCCGGTGGCGGTCCCGGTGGCGGCCCCAACGACAATGCCGATTACGCTAACCCGAAGGTTATCAAGGCCGAGGGCAATCTTACCGTCAACTCCGGCAAAATTGTCGTCGAGTCCACACAAGATGGCGGCGAGGGCCTGGAAAGTAAGGCTACCATGACCATTAACGGCGGCGATATTTACGTAAATACCGTTGACGACTGCCTTAACGCCAAGGCCCATATCCAGATAAACGGCGGCGTACTGCGCTGTGTGGCAACGGGTAACGACGCCATAGACAGCAACGGAACGCTCACCATCACAGGCGGTACAGTGCTTGCCTGCGGCACCAATCAGCCCGAGGAAAGCTACGACTGCGACAATAACGCCTTTGTAATCACCGGCGGCAACCTGTTCGGAATCAGCGGCGGCGGCAACTCCTCGCCCACCAGCGGGACAACGCAGAAGTACGCAACCCCCAGCTGCTCGGCACAGAAGGGCACCCGCATTTCCATCTGCGATGCCTCCGGAAACGTGATAATGTCGGCGCTGAACGCCAGCAATGCCAATAGTCCCAAGCTGTTTGTGTCCTCGCCGTCCCTGACCACCGGCACCTCCTACAAGGTTATGACCGGCGGCACCATCACCGGCGGCACCACCAACTACGAAATCACCGTAGGCGGCACCCTTTCGGGCGCGACACAGTCCACGACCTTCACTGTTCGCTGAACAGACGTTAATAGAGATTTGATAAAATTAGACCAAGAGGCAAGCACTTGACCATTGTGCTTGCCTCTTGCGTGTTTACATGTTGCGAACATTTGTGTGTTTTCCAGAGTCAGGATACATTCATTTCAAAATGCAACGTCGGGAATTTCTTATTCCTCCTTGCTCTTTGATAATATAACAACGGAGGAAGGCCAAATGTTCGGCAACGGGTTATGTCATTTAACCACCTTGGTGGCCGAGTGTCCGGATTTGCGTATGAGCAGCTGTCTGTTTTCGGGGTTTACGCGTCTGCCCTGCAGGTCGTAGTATACGGCCTCCGACTCGCTGTCCGAGTCGGTATCGGCGATAATGTCGTCCACGCCGCCCTGGTCGGCGGAAATGGCAGTGTGCACGGTGTGCACGTTGCTAACAGCGATGTTTGCCACAGTGCCGGAGGTGCCGGAGACGTTGAAGGCGACGTTGTTGAGAGTGAGGGGGTAGATAGCGAAGTCGGTGGCGTCAGCGAAGTCGCTAACGGGAAGCATCGCACGGTTCACCGCGTTGGGGGTGAAGGGTCCGCTGACACTTTTAATAACTGCACGTCCGCCGTTGGCGGTTACCGAGAAGTCAACCTTTGACACGGTGATGTCGCCGGGGTTGAAGTCAATGGCGATAGAGTCGGGGAGCGAGTACAGCACCTTTTTGAGGTTTACGGTAGCTTTGGGGCCGCGCGGAGACGAGATGGTGAAAGCCAAGTTGAAGCTCTTGCCATCTGCGCCGATGGTGATGGATTCGTCCTTGATTGAACTTTTGGTGATGGTAGCGCCCTGAGGGTCAACGGCTATGAAGCGGGTTTCGGGTTTCTGTACCTCAACGGCGATAGAGCGGGAGGTATTTTCCACTTTGCCGGTAACTGTTGCGGTGCCGTTGGCCACGCCTGAGATGATGCCGTTCTCGTCCACGGTAGCTACGGATTCATTGTCGGAAGCCCAGTTGAGAGCCTTGTTGTCAAGGGGCATTTCCAGGTCGCCGACCTTGCTTGTAACCTCGGTGGTGTATGTCTTGTAGCCGTCAACAATGACGCTTGCGAGGCGGAACGAGGGCTCTCCGCTGCCTACAATCACGGGAACGGTCACAGAGATGTTTCCGTGTTTTGCGGTGAGCTCGTGTTTGCCGGAGCCGGTAACGAAAAGCGTCTTGCCGTCGTCGCTGATAGAGCCGAGCTCGGGGGCGCAAGACAGCGTGAAGTCCTTGAAATTGTCGTTCAGCAGCAATCCGTACTGATTGTAAGCGTACAGCTGCGGAGTGTATTGACCATATTTGGGCAGATTGACTATTTTGTCGGTGAAGCTGAGTCGGGCGATATTGTCGTCATCGGGTGCGGTATAAACGGCCCAGAGGGAGTTTGTGCAGGCGCGTGGGCTGCCGTCCGAGGGATGGTTGCGGTATCCGAGGGCCGTGGTGTACAGCGCCGAAGAGCCGCCGCCGTCCAGGTTCATGGCCTCGTCGCAACCGGCTTCGCGCATGATGTCGGCGAGTTCGGTGGAGGTGACGCCGGAGGAGATGCTTGAGCGGCCGTCCACAATCATCAGTACCACCTTTTTACCGTCGGCAGTGTGTCCGACCGACGAGCGGGGGTGACGGTTGGAGAGCAGGTTGGGGTCGCGGCTTTCATTGTCGAGGGGTTTGCCGTTCTGCAGGATGATGGGTAGGCCGGAAACCAACTGGGTGATTTTCGAGCCGGCGAGGGTGGGGTAGAGGTCAAGAGTGATCTCGTCGCCGATGTGCAGCTTTGCGATAAGTGCGCCGGCATAGTTGTCTGTGGAGTTGCTTGCCACGTGTCCGGAGAGCACGTATCCGTTTGCGGGGATGGCCATCGAGCCGGCGGCTACGGGTTCGCAAGTCACTTTGTATCTGCTCTTTCCGGAGAAGGCGAGGTCGCCTTCGATGGGGACGATTGTCACCTCGCGGCCATATTTGTTGGTGCCGGTGTTCGAGCCGTTGTGCTTGAGGGTGTAGATGTTGAGTCCGTCCTCGCCGCGGGTACCGTTGATGCCGCTCACCACGTGCGTAGAGCCGTCGGGGAAGTAGCAGGTTCCGCGGTAGCCGAGGTCGGCGGTGTGGGCAATCTTGTCGTCGGTCATATACCAAGCCGACCAGGCGTTGTTAACCGTGTTGTACACCTCTCCGTCCACAACCGTAGAGCCGCAGGGGGCGCTGTTGGCGAAGAAGTCGCCGTTGATACCGGCGAAGTATCTTGCGCCCTGGCGGTCGGCGGATTTGGCCTGTGCTTCGGGGGTCATGCATGACGAGAACTTGTTGCCGGCCTTGAGGGCGCGAACGTCCACGTAGGGGTTGGTAAGGTCTATGGTGGTGTAGAACACCTGAAGGTTGAGATTTCCGCTTAGCGATAGCGAAGTCTGTGTTGTTCCCGGGCCGATTTCGGCGTGGAACAGGGTGTCCACGTTGTAAGTGTTACCCTTGATGGTCCATTGTCCGGCAGCTGCGCACGATAGCGAGGCCGCTGCGGCCAAAGAAAGGAGGAAGAGTTTTTTCATACTCAGGTCTGGTTTTTATGGTAATTTATAATGAAACGCGCTCTGCCGAGACAGGATGAGCGATGAATTGTGCGGCGAGGGCGTTGAATCTGTCGGGGTTTTCGGTTGTCATGAAAGAAACAGTACCGTTTTTTGACAGCCTTGCGTCCATCTCCGGATGCCGGAACAGATAATTGCGCAGACTGTCTGCTACAATCCGTCCTTGAGTTAGGAGCCTGATGCCTTGCGGCATGTAGCGGCGAATCTTGTCGATAAGCAGCGGATAGTGGGTGCAAGCGAGCACTACGGTGTCAATATCGGGGTCGTCGGCCAGTAGAGCGTCAATGTCTTTTTTTACGAAAAAGTCGGCGCCGTCGCCGTCTGCCTCACCATTTTCCACGAGAGGCACCCACATGGGGCAAGCGTGACCGGTTACTGTAAATCCGGGGAAAAGCTTCTGAATCTCAATGTTGTAGCTCAGGGATGCGATGGTTCCCGGGGTGGCAAAAACTCCAACATGACCATTTTGTGATACGCTACCGATGTTCTCGGCCGTAGGCCTTATCACGCCGAGGACCCTGCGTGAGGGGTCGTCAGTATACGGCAGCCAGCGTTGCTGGATGGTCCTGAGGGCCTTTGCCGAGGCGGTGTTGCAGGCGAGAATCACGAGTGGACAGCCGTGGGCGAACAGGAATTCCACGGCCTGGCGGGTAAAGTCCGTCACGATGTCGAACGAGCGTGTGCCATAAGGCGCGCGGGCGTTGTCGCCCAGGTACAGATAGTCGTACCCGGGCAACAGGCTGCGTAGTTCGCGCAGGATTGTCAGCCCTCCGTATCCGGAGTCGAAAACGCCTATTTTCACTTTATTTCGCGGGGCCGTAACCCGGTTTTTCCAGCAGAGTGAACATGTTGCGCTTGTAGTCCTCTACGCCGGGCTGGTTGAAGGGGTTCACACCGAGCATGTAACCGCTGATTCCGCAGGCGCGCTCAAAGAAGTAAATGAGCTGACCGAGAACATTTTCGGAGATGCGGGGGAGTTCGATGCGGAGGTTGGGCACGCCGCCGTCCAGGTGAGCCATGAGAGTGCCTTTTTCGGCCATTTTGTTCACATAGTCCACGTGTTTTCCGGCGATGTAGTTCAGTCCGTCCAGGTCGTCCTTGTCCTCGGGAATAACGAGGTTGTGTTCCACATTGTCCACAGAAACGACGGTCTCGAAAATTGTGCGCTCGCCCTGCTGAATCATCTGACCCATAGAGTGGAGGTCGGTGGAGAAGTCCACGGAAGCGGGGAAGATACCCTTGCCGTCCTTGCCTTCCGACTCGCCGTAAAGCTGCTTCCACCATTCGCCGAGGAAGTGCAGTTTGGGGCAGTAGTTAACGAGGATTTCAATTTTTTTGCCGTTGCGGTAGAGGATGTTGCGCGCTGCGGCGTAGGTGGCGGCGATGTCGTCGCCGGCCGAGCAGCGGGCGTGCATGTCGCGAGCGCCGTTAACGAGCGCGCTGATGTTGAATCCGGCAACGGCGATGGGGAGCAGACCCACGGGGGTGAGCACCGAGAAACGTCCGCCTACATTGTCCTCGATAACGAAAGTGCGGTATCCCTCGCGAGTGGCGAGCGTGCGCAGAGCGCCGCGTTTTGCGTCTGTTATGGCAACAATGCGCTGTGCTGCTGTCTCGCGGCCCTCCTGCTGTTCGAGCTGCTCCTTGAGGATGCGGAATGCGATGGCGGGCTCGGTGGTGGTGCCGGATTTAGAGATTACGATAATGCCGAAGCGGCGGTTGCGGAGCAGTGCGGAGAGCTCGAAGAGGTAGTCCTCCGAGATGTTCTGACCGGCAAATATAACCTTGGGAGCGCCGATGCGTCCGGGCTCCATGGCGGCGAAGTTTCCGCTCAGCGATTCGATTACGAATTTAGCGCCGAGGTACGAGCCGCCGATGCCAATGCACACCACTGTGTCGCAGGTGTTGCGCAGCTCGCGTGCCACGTCGTTGATTTCGTCAAGAAGTTTGCTGTCGGTGCGTTCGGGGAGGTCTGTCCAGCCGAGGAAGTCGTTTCCGGCGCCCGAAGCAGTATCAAGAGTTTTGACTGCGGCGGCGGCATCGGCGCCGATGGCGTCGAGCTGTGCGGCTGTCACTGCGTTGAGAGTTTCAAGTTTGATGTTGCTCATAATATCTGTTTTTGTATTTGTTTACGAGAAAGTCGCGCCTCATGTTCCGCATCACCAGTGTATGGCTCATGCTGAGGTGTGGGGTTATTCGGCTGATTCTTCGGCGGTTTCTGCCTTTTGTTCTTTGACGGGGCGCATTGTGGGGAAGAAGAGTACTTCCTGGATGGCGGTCTGTCCGGTGAGGAGCATCACAAGGCGGTCAATGCCGATGCCGATGCCCGATGTGGGAGGCATGCCGTATTCCAGGGCGCGTACAAAGTCCTTATCGATGATCATGGCCTCGTCGTCGCCTTTTTCGGCGAGGAGCATTTGGTCTACAAAGCGTTGGTACTGGTCGATGGGGTCGTTGAGCTCCGAGTAAGCGTTGGCGAGCTCTTTTCCGTTGACCATCAGCTCGAAGCGTTCGGTGAGGTTGGGATTGTCGCGGTGGCGTTTAGTCAGCGGCGACATTTCTATGGGATAGTCGGTAATGAAGGTGGGCTGAATGTATTTGCCCTCTGATGTCTCGCCGAAAATCTCGTCGATGAGCTTGCCTTTGCCCATGGTGTTGTCCACTTCCACGCCGAGCTTTCCGGCTGTTTCGCGCAGCTGGTCCTCGTCCATTTCCGAGATGTCTATGCCGGTGTTCTCGCGGATGGCCTCAATCATGGGCACGCGGCGGAAGGGAGCCTTGAAGGAGATTACATTGTCGCCGACTTTCACGTCTGTGGTGCCGTTTACAGTGAGGCAGATGTGCTCCAGGAGCTTCTCGGTGAAAGTCATCATCCAGTTGTAGTCCTTGTATGCGGCGTAGAGCTCCATGCAGGTGAATTCGGGGTTGTGGGTGCGGTCCATGCCCTCGTTGCGGAAGTTTTTGCCGATTTCGTATACGCCGTCGAACCCGCCGACAATCAGACGTTTAAGGTACAGCTCGGTGGCGATGCGCATGTACATGTCAATGTCCAGGGAGTTGTGGTGGGTGATGAACGGGCGAGCCGAGGCACCGCCGGCGATTGCCTGGAGGATGGGAGTCTCCACCTCCATGAAGCCGTGGTCGTCGAAGAACCGACGCATTGCGGCGATGATGCGTGAGCGTTTCACGAAAATATCCTTAACGCCCTTGTTGACAACCAGGTCGAGGCAGCGGCGGCGGTAGCGGAGCTCGGGGTCGTCGAAAGAGTCGTATACCACGCCGTCCTTCATCTTTACGATGGGCAGGGGGCGGAGGCTCTTTGCGAGGACCTTAAGCGACTGAGCGTGAACGGTGATTTCGCCTGTCTGAGTGCGGAATACATAGCCTTCTATGCCTACGAAGTCGCCGATGTCCAGCAGTTTTTTGAACACTACGTTATAGAGGTTCTTGTCCTCTCCGGGGCATATTTCGTCGCGGGAAACATAAACCTGTATTCTGCCGTGCGAGTCCTGCAGCTCCATGAATGAGGCCTTGCCCATTATGCGGCGGCTCATTATGCGGCCGGCGATAGCGACTTGGCGCTTGGGCTCGAGGTCATCGCTGAAGTTGTCGCGGATGTCGTCGGTGAGTGCTGTTACGTTGAATTCTTGCGCGGGATAGGGGTCTATGCCGAGGTCGCGCATTGCCTGTAGGGAATTACGGCGGATAATCTCTTGTTCTGAGAGTTCGTTGGGGGTATTGCTCATGATGTATAAAATGGTCGTTTTGTGCAGTTAATATACGCGCACGCACGCGCGTCGCGCTAAATCAGGTACAAAGGTAATGAATTTTGGCGTATAATGCAAGCGCGAAAGGGAGGGGTGCGCAAAAGTTAAAATTAGTTAAAGTTGTGGGCTTGGTGTTGACGCAAGGATAAAATTGTTATAACTTTGCGGTGTGCAAATGA
>SFNC01000017.1 GCA_004554255.1 Bacteroidales bacterium | reverse complement strand
CTCTGTATCGCTTGCCAGCAACCCCGAAATGATCTTCTACAAAGGCTATAAAGAAGCTACACTCACTCATCAGACCATCCGCTACACTGTCGCATCCACTGTTATCGCAGGTATCTCCAAAGATGCTTTTGATGACTTCCTCTTCCTTGACGGTAAGCCTAAAGCTCTCACCACAATGGATACCAATGACGCAGGTGTTGTTAAAAAAGGCGTGATAGACGGCGTAAGTGAATTAGGTGATGTCCTCTCTATAACCAATGTACTCAAAAATCGCGACCAGCGTCTTGCTGCAATCGTTGACACTGTGGTATGCTACGGTTCTTCTGAAAACGGTATGACTTACAGCCGCGCAGGTTCTTCACAGCTCAGTTCTTCTACCGGTTATCTGGTTCGTAAATTCGACAACACCTCAATACCCGTTAATTTCCGTACCGGAAACAACTACACTTGCGCTCCCGTATTCTGGCTGTCTGTTGTTTACTGCGACTATGCCGAAGCTAAAGCCGAACTTGGAACTCTCACAGATGATGACCTGAACAAGACCCTCAACAAGCTCTACGCTCGCGCAAAACTGCCCAACCAGACCGTGGCTTCTCTGTCAAGCATGAACGACCCCGCCAACGACATGAACATCTCGTCTCTGCTTTGGGAGGTTCGCCGTTGCCGTCGTTGCGAGACAATGCTTGACGATGATCTCCGCTACTGGGACCTTCAGCGTTGGCACCAGCTCGACAAGCTTGACACCAAAAAGAATCCGGACATCAAACTTGGTGCGAATATCAAAAATGGCGTAAGCTATGACTACAAAGTTGGTGATTACATCCAGTCTATCCCCAGCAACGACCGCGTATTTGAGGCCCGTCAGTATCTCTATCCCATACCTTCGCTGCAGATCTCGCTCAACGAAGCTCTGGTACAGAACCAGCTGTGGGCAGGCAAATAATCAGTCCCGAATCACAACCTGACAAGGTTATATAATCTTTGCGAGGAGACTGTGTCAATTCTGACACAGTCTCCTCGTTTTATCCTCTTCGCAGACGTACCTCCACTGCAGGAATGTCATATATGTAAAATAATCAACAAATAATACGATATTCGCTTGCACCCGCATATATTTTTTGAAGATAAAACGGCGGTATGTGCGATTTTTGGGGCGTGTTTTGGGGTTCTATGGAGGATTTTTATTATCTTTGTATGTTTAAATGGGGCGATGCGCGCATCTGCTCCGGGTTGTTTTGCGCAATAAGCTGTATATCAGCACAATGGGCGCAAAACGGCGATTATTAATCAGAAAATAAACCAACATATATTTAAGACTATGTTCAGAAGCAATACTTGCGGAGAACTCCGCCTTGCCGATGCCGGCAAGCATGTCACACTGGCAGGATGGGTGCAGCGCACCCGCCGCATGGGAGGCATGACATTCATGGACCTGCGCGACCGTTACGGCATCACGCAGGTGGTATTCAACGATGCCGACAATGCCGATCTCAACGAGGCCGCCGGCCGCCTGGGCCGCGAATTTGTGGTACAGATTACCGGCACTGTTGCCGAGCGCTCAAGCAAAAACGAGCATCTCCCTACCGGCGATATAGAGATTATCGCCGATAACCTTACCGTGCTGAATGCATCGGAGGTGCCGCCCTTTACAATCGAGGACAACACCGACGGCGGCGACGACCTGCGCATGAAGTACCGCTATCTGGACCTGCGCCGCGGCGCTGTCCGCAGCAACCTGGAGCTGCGCCACCGCATGACCATGGAGGTGCGCCGCTATCTGGACTCCAAGGGCTTCCTGGAGATAGAGACCCCCATGCTGGTGGGCTCCACTCCCGAAGGCGCCCGCGACTTCGTGGTGCCCTCGCGCATGAATCCAGGACAGTTCTACGCTCTGCCCCAGTCGCCGCAGACGCTTAAGCAGCTGCTGATGGTGTCCGGCATGGACCGTTACTTCCAGATTGTGAAGTGCTTCCGCGACGAGGACCTGCGCGCCGACCGCCAGCCGGAGTTCACACAGATAGACTGCGAGATGAGCTTCGTGGAGCAGAACGACATCATAGAGCTCTTCGAGGGCATGGCCAAGCACCTGTTCAAGGAGCTGCGCGGCGTAGAGCTCACCGAGCCCTTCCAGCGCATGCCCTGGGCCGATGCCATGAAGTACTATGGCTCGGACAAGCCCGACCTGCGCTTCGGCATGGAGTTTGTGGAGCTCATGGACGTCCTCAAGGGCCACGGATTCAGCGTATTTGACAATGCTGAATACATCGGCGGTATCTGCGCCAAAGGCGCCGCCAAATATACCCGCAAACAGCTCGACGCCCTCACCGAGTTTGTAAAGCGCCCGCAGATCGGCGCCAAGGGCATGGTTTACGCCCGCGTGGGCGAGGACGGCAGCGTTAAATCGTCCGTTGACAAATTCTATACCCAGGAGGTGCTTCTGCAGCTCAAGCAGGCCATGAACGCCGAGCCCGGCGACCTGATTCTGATCCTCAGCGGCGACGACGCCATGCGCACCCGCAAACAGCTGTGCGAGCTGCGCCTGGAGATGGGTAACCAGTTAGGCCTCCGCGACAAAAACAAATTCGCCTGCCTTTGGGTGGTGGACTTCCCCATGTTCGAGTGGAGTGACGAGGAGCAGCGCCTGATGGCCATGCACCATCCCTTCACCCATCCCAAAGACGAGGACATCCCCATGCTGGACACCGACCCCGCCGCCGTACGCGCCGATGCCTACGACATGGTGGTGAACGGCGTGGAAGTGGGCGGCGGCTCAATCCGTATCCACGACAGCGCCCTGCAGGCCAAGATGTTCGAGATTCTGGGCTTCACCCCTGAGAAAGCCGCCGAGCAGTTCGGTTTCCTGATGAATGCCTTTAAATACGGCGCACCCCCTCACGGCGGACTGGCCTACGGCCTGGACCGCTGGGTAAGCCTCTTTGCCGGCCTGGATTCCATCCGCGACTGCATCGCCTTCCCCAAAAACAACTCCGGCCGCGACGTCATGCTGGACGCCCCCGCCGCATTGGACCAGAAGCAGCTTGACGAGCTGCAGATAAAACTCGACATGCGCGAAAAAGAATGACAGTCTCTGACATCATAGCCGCCATAGAGGGCTTCGCACCGTCGCACTACCAGGAGAGCTGGGACAATACCGGGCTGCAGGTGGGCGACCGCAGTGCGGAGTGCACCGGCGTGCTGGTATGCGTCGACGTCACCCCCGGGGTTGTTGACGAGGCCATCTCGCGCGGCTGCAACCTGATAGTCTCGCACCATCCGCTGCTGTTCAACGGCCTCAAGAGCATCACCGGCGCCACCCCCGTGGAGCAGAGCGTGATACGTGCCATAGGCGGCGGCGTGAGCATCTACTCCAGCCATACCGCCGTGGACAACACGCCCGGCGGGGTGAGCCACACCATGGCCGCGCGCCTTGGCGTGCGGCCCGATGCCGTGCTGGCACCCCTTGCGTCGCAGCCCGGCGGCGAGATTGGCACCGGTGTCGTGGGCAATCTGCCGGAGGCGCTGACTCCGGAGCTGCTTATCGCGCTGGTAAAGGAGACATTCGGCTCGCCCGTGGCCCGCTGCACCAACCCCGACGCGGCCGCCCGGCAGATTACGCGAGTGGCAATGTGCGGCGGAAGCGGCGGAAGTCTGATTGCCGACGCCGAGGCATCAGGCGCTCAGGCTTACATCACCTCCGACACGCGCTATCACGACTTTGTAGACCATCAAAACAGTATTCTGATAATAGATATCGGCCATTTTGAGTCAGAACAATGCACAAAAGACATTTTTTATCAGATTATTAGACAAAAATTTGCTAACTTTGCAGTCTATAAGTCTACGACAGAGACAAATCCCATACATTACGTCTGAAAACAAACACCGAATTTATATATGGCAAACGAGAAAAACGAGCAGAAAGCAACAGTAGAGCAGCGCCTGAAATCGCTCTACCAGCTCCAGACCATCCTGAGCGAAATAGACCGCATCAAACAGATTCGCGGCGAGCTCCCCGTAGAAGTCAAGGACCTGGAAGACGAAATCGCCGGCCTGAACACCCGCATCAACAACCATACCCGCGACATTGAGGAACTGCAGCAGAACCTTGCCGCCGAAAAGGAGAAAATCGCACAGGCCGATTCTCTTATCGCCCGCTACAAGGAGCAGATAGACAACGTGCGCAACAACCGCGAATTTGACCTCCTGAGCAAAGAGATTGAGTTCCAGACTCTTGAGATAGAACTGTGCGAGAAGCACATTTATGAGTATGGCCGCGCCATTGAGAACAAGAAGAGCGACATCGCCGCTATCCGCGAGGTTCTGGCCGACCGCAACCACACTCTTGCCGAGAAGAAAGAGGAACTCTCCGAAATCGTTTCCGAGACCAAGGAACAGGAAGAAGGACTGCGCGCCAAGGCAAAAGCCCTGGAGCCCAAAATCAACGACGAGCGTCTGCTTGCTGCATTCAAGCGCATCCGCAAGAACGCCCGCAACGGCCTTGGTATCGTTTACGTGGAGCGCAACGCTTGCGGCGGCTGCTTCAACCGCATCCCGCCACAGCGCCAGGCCGAAATCAAGATGCACAAGAAGGTTATAGTATGCGAATACTGCGGCCGCATCATGATTGACCCCGAACTTGCCGGCGTGGCACTTCCCGCCTCCAAGTAAGCAACCTTACGGATTACCGGCAAAAAAAAGGCGTTGCGCTAAAATGGTTGCAACGCCTTTTTGCATTTGATTTACCCGTACTAACAGCAAGCCCGCCATGCTCAAAATGAGCACTGCTTTTAAATCTATAGATAAGAGACTCCTGTTCTGACGTTTATTTGATTTCAAGAACTCTCCGTTGCGCCACTACCCACAGATAGCAATATTCTGAGCAAAACGGAGCATATATACGACGTCCTGTCGCTACACCGGAGCAGACCTCTTGCGAAAGGCCTGTATCATGGCGATCCAGAGCATCCGCAAGGCGATTCCGGTGGCAACGGACAGCACCACACCCAACAGCACGGCGAGCCAGGGCTGCAGCGGCAGCGGGTCCAGCACGTACTTAATCCATGTCATGTGGCAGAGGTATATCTCCAGCGAGCACACGCTTATCACTGTTACCGCCCTGGTTATCAGGGCCGGAGCACGCCGGACATACTGGCACAGCGAGAACCATATCATGCACACCATCATGGTGTTGACAGACAGGTCGTAGGTAAGCGTGTAGTGCAAATCGTATTTATATAGCGTGAAAAAGAATCGGCCGCTGAGAATCACACCTGCCAGCAGGAGTCCCGACCAGATGATGATGCGCTCGCGCCGCGGACGGCTGAAGAGCGGCCATCGCTTAAGGTAATATCCGGCCACCATGTATCCCATAAAGCCATAGAAAGGCGCGAACATTGTCTCGCACTCCGGGCGCATGTACGTGTACAGTTCCACTATTGGCAAAAGGCCGGCGGCAAACCAGGCCAGCAGAAACAGCTCCACGGCACGTTTCCCGGCATTTGCAAGCCATGGCGATATGATCGGCGCGAACAGGTACAGTCCGATCAAGGCATAGCAGAACCAGCCCACGCTGAAAGTGGGCGAAAACAGCATCCATGCCAGCGAGTGCGTGGCAGCCTTGGCGTCGCCGCTGGCCCAATAGGCCAACAGCACATATATCAGCGACCATATAATAAACTGTGGCACAAAGGACATCAGACGCCGCCGCAGGAATACGCCGGGGCGGGTGACCGGGAAAATCAGGGCGCCGGATGTCATGAAAAACAGCGAGGCACTGCCGATATACAGGCTTGAGAATGCGATGCTCTTCTCCGACACACGGTCGAGCATGGCGTGTGTTATTATTATTGTGATGATAGCGAAGGCGCGTATCACATCAAGATAAAAGATGCGTGTCTTTTCATGTCCCATATTATTCCAGAACTACTTTTTGGTATAATTATCAAGGGCTTCGCGATGTGCGGCGATGATCATTGTGCGCAGTTCGGGGGGCTCCAGCACAGTCATTCGCGGGCCATAGCTGACAATCTCGTCGACGAGCTCGTCCGAGATAAGCATGTTATAATAAAAAATAGAGAACCCGTCGTGCAGCATCTCCTGCTGCGAGGGGTGCAGCGGCAGGTCGCGCAGGTAGTGCGCGGTGTGTGCGTCGGTGCGTACGGCCACGCGCTTGGGTGCGCCTTTTGTCACGACAATGCCGAAGGCATCGCGGAAGTATTCCTCAGGGCCGACGGCGTCATCGGGATTGTACTCTCGGTCTGTGACGGTGAGGTTTTTCATGCGGTCCAGCGCGTAAGTCTTTATCTTACGGTCGTTTACATTGAGGCCGACCACGTACCACCGCTGCTTGAAGACGCGCAGGAAGTAAGTCTCCACCACAACACCGCGGGTGGGTTTGGTGCGGGTGTAGCTGTAATAGTCGAAGCGCAGACAGCGGCGCTGACGGATGGCGCTGATGGCCGTGCCGAGGTTCTCGCGCGCCGAGGGGATGTCCTCAAGCATAATCCTGCCAGCCACGTCCTGGGCGGCGGTGAGGGTGTCGGCAAGCGCGCGGGCATTCAACATCCAGTTGCTCACCGAGTTGGAGGCGGACTCGTTCTCCTCGATGTAGTACTCGTATGTGCGCTTGTCCACATTTATCCGGATATTGAAAACCTCGGCGATGGCGTTGCGGTAATTGTACAGCGTGCGGCGGCACAGCGGCGTACCGTCGTTGAACTCGCTCTCACGCCAGCGGCTGTCAAGCTCGGCGCGGGTTATGCGGCCGCGCCGGCGGATAGTCTCCACCATCCATATATATCTGTTGAACAGGTCCTTAGACATTCGCCTCGGCCTCCTCCCTGCGGGGAGCTCCCAATGAGAGCATGAACAGTCCGATGATGGTATAAGCGGCGTTTATCAGCAGCAGCTCGAAGGACGTCTCGTATCCGCACCAGTTCTTCAGCGCCCACTGTGTGGCCCAGGACAGGACGGGGGCGAGTATGCACACGGCGGGGACGAGGCGGTCGCGGACGGGACGGCGTCCGAACATTCCGAAGACAAACAGCCCGAGAATCGGACCGTATGTGTACGACGCCAGGGTGTAAACGGCGCTGATGGCGTCCTCCTCGCTAAGGTAATAGAACACAATTATTACCGCGCCCATGGCAACCGACATAGCCAGGTGCACGAGCTTGCGGGTGCGGGTCAACCGCTTGTCGTCCTGCTTTTTATGCGCGCCGAGGATGTCTACAGTAAACGAAGTGGTGAGCGAGGTCAACGCCGAGCCGGCGGCTGAGTACGCCGCGGCGATGAGTCCAATCACGAAGAGCACGCCCACCACCACGGGGATTTCGGGATGCGTTGCCACGAGACCGAAGAGTTCGTCGGATTTTTCAGGGAATGCGATGCCCTTGCTCTGAACAAAGATAACGAGCAGAGTTCCCAAAAGCAGGAACGCCGCAATCACAAAGAACTGCACTATTCCGCTGACTATCATGTTTTTCTGGCTCTGCTTGGAGTCCTTGCAGGCGAGGTTTCGCTGCATCATGTCCTGGTCGAGGCCGTTTGTGGCTATCGCCATGAACACACCGGCAAGGAATTGTTTCCAGAAGTAAGTGCCCTCCATGGGATTGTCGAAGAAGAACATGCGCGAAGTGCCGTGGTTGCGGATAGCGTCAACCGTATCGCCGAACCCGAATCCAAGATTCTGAGCAATGAAGTAAATGCACAGTATCACACTCATAATCAGGCAGAAACTCTTGAGTGTGTCGGTCCATATCAGCGTCTTCACACCGCCCTGCAGCGTGTACAGCCATATCAGCGCGATGGTTACAATGACGTTGAATTCAAACGGGATATGCAGCGGGCCGAACACCAGCAGCTGCAGCACAGCGCAGACCACAAAGAATCTTACCGACGCGCCTAATATTTTGGAAATGAAGAAGAACCATGCACCGGTATGGTAGGTTTTCTTGCCGAAACGACCTTCCAGATAGCCGTAAATGCTTATCAGGTTGCGCTTATAGAACATCGGCACCAGCACAAAAGCGATGGCGAAGTATCCAACGATAAATCCGAGAACCATCTGCAGGTAGGCATAGCCCTTGCCCACCACCATGCCCGGCACGGAGATGAAAGTCACGCCCGAGATTGTGGCGCCTATCATGGCGAAGGCCACGACACCCCACGGGGCCTGGCGGTTTCCGGTGAAGAATGTGGCATTATTACTGCCACGCGAAGAAATCCAGCTGATGAACATCAGCAGTGCAAAATATGCTACTATGGTGATTATTACGACAATAGGAGACATCTGTATTCGGTTTTTACGTTAAAACAGCGGTTTATTCGGCGTACAGGAGGTAAGGTTTGCGCTGGGCACGGAAACGCTTTACATCGTCGGCCCAGGTGGCCTTGATCTCGGAGGCGGATTTACCCTCCTGAATCATCCGGCGTATGTCGCCGCGGCCGATGAGTTTCTCGAAGAAGTCGCGGAAGAATCCCTCTTTGCTGATGCCGGGGTCGTTGTATGCGTCAATGAGGAAAGAGAGGTCCACACCGCGCGCGATAGCGTCCTCGTCCGAGATGTCGCGCAAGTCCACGCCCTTGCAGAGTTTGTCCAATTGCGGGGGATTCTTGGCTCCGGGGACACTGCGGGGGATGAACTCGAACTTGCGGTCCGTCATGTCGGGATGGCCGTATGCCAGGAAGGGGAAGTCGGTGCCACGGCCCAGACTTACGGGCGTAGCCTCGAAGTAACATGTTGCAGGATAGAGGTATATGGCCTTCATCTCGCGCAGATTGGGCGACGGTGCCACGGGCAGCTTATAGCGCGTGCTGTGCGTATAGCCCGTGCATGGAACAACCGTGAGGTCCACCTTTGCGCCATCCTTCAGCCAGCCCTCGCCATTGGCCATCTGCGCGAGCTCGCCCAGCGTCATGCCATGCACCACCGGGATGGGCAGGCGCCCTACCCCGCTGGAATATTTCATATCAAGAATGGGGCCGTCCACATACATGCCGTTAGGGTTGGGACGGTCCAGCACCACAACCTGCTTGCCATGCTTGGCTGCCGCATTCATCAGGTCTATCATCGTGCAGTAATACGTGTAATAGCGCAAGCCAACATCCTGAATGTCAACAGCGATAACATCCAGCGCATTCATAGTATCGGCCGACGGGCCACGCTTTCCGCCATCGTATAACGACGCGATTTTTATACCGGTAACCGGGTCAACACTGCTGCTTACATGCTCGCCGGCATCGGCAGTGCCACGGAATCCATGCTCCGGCGAGAAAATCATGGCGACATTCACCCCATTCTCAAGCATCAGGTCCAGCGTGTGCTTATCGCCCACCATGCCCGTGTGGTTTGAGAACAGCGCGACACGCTTGCCCTTCAGCACGGGCAGATAAGAATCCAGCCGCGCGGCGCCGACAGTCACCGAGCTTTCGCCGGCGCAACACTGCGCGGCACGCTCATTGCAACACTGCGCATACGAGGCGCACACACCGCCTATGGCCACAGCCAAGGCTAATATAAAACGAAATTTCATAAAACAGAAAAAAGATTAACCGGTTAACTATTTGTTCTAAAGCATTTTACATTGCAGAAGCACCGGCACATCACGCGTTAAGGTCCCGCGCCGGATAACCACAATCATAATAAAGACAAAGGTAGTGAAAAAGTGCGTCCCAAGCGATTTAATTTTTGTATATTTTTATTAATAAACAATAAATAGCCTTTAATATTTTGCCAAATAGAAAAAGTTATGTAATTTTGCACCACAAAGGCGCTACACATAGCCCTAAGCGCGGGGTATTAGCTCATCTGGTAGAGCGCAACACTGGCAGTGTTGAGGTAAGCGGTTCGAGTCCGCTATACTCCACCAAAGGCGAATTCAGAGCAAAATCTGAGTTCGCTTTTTTGTTGTGTGTGTGGGTGAGGGTGGCGGTTAGCGGAAGATGTAGAGGGGGGAGGGTGCGAAGCGGGGGAGCACTGCGAGCTGGATGTCCGAGGAGATAGCGACGGGGCTGCCGGTTGCGTCGCCGACATTGAGGCCTATTTCCTCAAGGGCTTTGCGCACTGCGCGCATGGCTATCTCGGGCGTGTTGTTCAACTCGGACAGGTGGCAGAGGAATATGTGCCGGAGGGGCGTGGAATTCTCGGTGTCGCTGAGGATGTTGGCCAGATACGAGGCTGTGTCGGCGTTGTCCATGTGTCCGGAGGGTCCGGCTATCCGCGCTTTGAGATACTCGGGGTAAGTGGGGTTTGCATGCAGCATGTTCAAGTCGTAATCCGTCTCTATCACAGCATACCGCGCGCGGCGCAGATAGAAGTCGGCGCGTTCGGTTATATATCCCGTATCAGTGACAATTACGAATTTGTGATTGTCGCGTTCTATGGAAAATCCCATGTTGTCGCTGCCGTCGTGACTTGTCTCGAATGCAGTAATTGTCAGGCCCCCGGCCTCGAATGGGATCTCCTTGTAAATGGCTTTGTGATAATCCTTTATGCGACGGCTGATGCTGTGCCGCCGGAGCAGACCGTTCAGCGCGCGCGGGGTACAGAACAGACGCAGGTGCTTGTTTGCGCGCAGCAGCGAGTATGCGAAGCGCACGTGGTCGCTATGGTCGTGCGTGAGGATGATTCCGGCGATGGTCGCCATGTCTATACCATTGTCCTTCAGGTCTTTCTCCACCTTTTTGTTGTCCACGCCGGCATCAATAAGGATACCGCCGCGGCTTGTGCCTATGTAAGAGCAGTTTCCGCTGCTGCCGCTGCCGAACGACAGGAAGCGTATGGCCTCGGGGCGCTTCAGGGCTTCGGAATTGATTTCAAGAGCCTGGTCGTTTGCCGATTCGCTGACATGGCGCTGCCGCTCGGCACGTTCCAGGACGTCGCCGGCGATATCGCGGCGTGTCATGTCAATCTCGACACTGTCGAAAAGATTCGGCAGGTCTTCGATGGAGCGTGTTGTCCGTCTTTTTCTCGGTTGCGTAAGTTTAGCCATCTGTCAGCCTAAGAGGAAAATGGTTGGAATTTTATTATAATCGTATTTTCTGTTGCGCCACTTGGCAATGGGGAGAGTTACTATGGACTGCCGGGGGCCGGTTATATCCGAGGCCACACACAGTCTGAGGTCCTGCGGCAAAACGCGGGCAAGCTCCTCGATAAGCCTGTTGTTGCGATACGGCGTCTCAATAAAGATCTGCGTTTGGTGCTCGCGCCTGATTCTACGCTCCAGTTCCTTTAGCCGTGCCGTGCGTGCGGCGCTGTCAACCGGCAGGTAGCCGTTGAATGCGAAGCTCTGGCCGTTGAACCCCGACCCCATCAGTGACATCAGAATGCTTGACGGGCCCACGAGTGGACAAACCTCCAGTCCTCGCTGCTGCGCCACCGCCACCAGGTCGGCGCCGGGATCGGCGACAGCGGGGCATCCGGCCTCGGAGATAACGCCTATGTCATGTCCCTCCGCCATCGGCTGCAACATCGCGGCCACATCCTGCACCGGAGTATGCTCGCTGAGTTCTGTAAAGTGCAGCTCATTTATGTCTATACTGCGGTCGCACGCCTTGAGGAACCGCCTTGCCGAGCGCAAGTTTTCAACCACAAAATACTTTACATTCCTGATTATCTCGATATTCCCCGCGGGAAGCACCGAGGCGGGCGCGCCCTCGGAGAGGGGCACCGGGAAGAGGTATAAGGTGGGCTTGCGTGTTGTATTCTCGGGTTGGGACATAATAAAGCTTTAGAGCCATCCGGGGCAAGCTCAGTAATTTGAGCACAGCCTGAAAACTCTAAAGCACAAAGTTAGCAATTTTTTTTGACAATTTTCGGGCTAAATGACAAAATCGGCCAAATACACCCATAAAAGCGACTATCCTCCCATTTTATCGTGGCAGAATATCAAGCCGGTAAGCCTGCCGGACGGAAACCGTGCACGACTTATCGCCCGTGGCTGAGGAGAGGAAGATTGCGGCACCTATCCGGATTATGAATCCGAAAATTATGTAGACAGATTTACGCATATCAGAAATTAAATGCCGGCAGAATTGCGAAAGTTCAGAAAATTTGTGGTAAATTTGTGAGTTGAATCAAAAACAGGTACAATACATTATATATAATATATAATTTTGCACAGCAAACATAAGATATACATTTATAACAGATGGCACAAAAACAAGCTTTTGAAGGCCTGACGGCGAGCCAGGTCGTGGAAAACCGCGAAAAATACGGTGTAAACATCCTTACCCCTCCCGCAAAAGAACCGCTCTGGAAGCAGTTCCTGGATAAATTCCGCGACCCGCTGATTATAGTTCTGCTGATAGCCGGACTGCTGTCGGTACTAATTTCCTGTTACGAATACTGGGGCCTTGAGGAAGGGCCGGCGGTATTCTTCGAGCCCGTGGGCATTTTCGTGGCGATACTGCTTGCAACAGGCCTGGCCTTCTACTTTGAGCTGAAAGCCGACCGTGAATTCACGCTGCTCAACCAGGTCAACGACGATGAGGCCGTGGAGGTTATCCGCGACGGGAACGTCACCTCCGTGCCGCGGCGCGATATCGTGGTGGGCGATGTGGTTATCCTCAATGCCGGCGAGGAAATTCCCGCCGACGGCCACTTGCTCGAGGCCGTGAATCTTAACGTGGACGAATCCACGCTCACCGGCGAACCGATGTGCCACAAGACCACAGACCCCGCGCTATTCGACAAAGACGCGACGTTCCGGTCCGACCTTGTGATGCGCGGCACCAAAGTGATGGAAGGCCGCGGCGTGATGTGCGTCACCGCCGTGGGAGACCACACCGAGAACGGCAAGGTCTTTGAGGCCGCACAGATAGACGACAGTGTGAAAACTCCGCTGAGCGAGCAGCTGGACGGTCTCGCCGCGAAAATCACCCGTCTGGCATATCTCGCCGGCGCGCTGATTATCGCCGGACGCATAATAATGTACTTTGTGAACGTTGACGGCGCCTTTGACTGGATGGCCTTCACGGCCTACGTGCTGCAGACACTGATGATTGCCGTAACGCTGATAGTGGTGTCCGTGCCCGAGGGTCTGCCCATGGCCGTGACCCTCTCCCTGGCGTACTCCATGCGCCGCATGCTCAAGACCAACAACCTGGTGCGCAAGATGCACGCCTGCGAGACCATGGGCGCCACTACGGTGATATGCACCGACAAGACCGGCACGCTTACCCAGAACCAGATGCAGGTTGCGCGCGCCGACTTTTTCGGCAATCCGTCCGACGAGATTATCAACGAGGGCATCGCCGTAAACTCCACCGCCCAGCTGGATATGTCAGGCGAGAAGCCTGCGGTACTGGGTAATCCCACCGAGGGCGCACTGTTGCTGTGGATGCTGCAGCGCGGAGCCGATTATCGCGACCTGCGCGCCAACACCCGCGAAATTGCCGAGCTATCGTTTACCACCGAGCGCAAATACATGGCCACGGCGGTATACTCGGCATCCGGCAAACGCATCCTGTACGTAAAGGGCGCACCCGAGATTGTATTCTCCATGTGCCGCAACACTGCGGGCCTCACCAAAAAGGAAATTGACGCCCAACTGCTTGTGTATCAGAACCAGGCGATGCGCACATTGGGTTTCGCATGGCAGGAGCTTAAGGAGGACGAGACCGGCATCGCCGACGGCAAAGTGGTGGCCGACAATCTCTCTTTCCTGGGCATAACCGCCATTTCAGACCCCGTCCGCGCCGATGTCCCCGACGCCATCAAGGAGGTTATAAACGCCGGAATACAGATAAAAATCGTCACCGGCGACACCCCCGGCACTGCCCGCGAAATCGGACGCCAGATAGGCCTATGGGATGATTCACGCGACTCGGACAGCAACATAATCACCGGCCCTGAGTTCGCACAGCTCACAGATGCCGAGCTACTTACACGTGCAAAGGACATCAAAATCATCGCCCGCGCACGCCCCATGGACAAAAAACGGCTTGTTGAAACCCTGCAGTCCGAGGGCGAGGTAGTTGCCGTCACCGGCGACGGTACAAACGACGCTCCCGCGCTGAAATCGGCGCATGTGGGCCTTTCCATGGGCGACGGAACGTCCGTGGCAAAAGAAGCCTCGGACATCACCATCATAGACAACTCATTCACCTCCATCGGCCGCGCGGTTATGTGGGGCCGCTCGCTGTACCAGAACATACAGCGTTTCCTGCTGTTCCAGCTCACAGTAAACGTAACCGCTTGTCTGCTTGTGCTTTGCGGCTCGTTCATGGGTACGGAATCGCCGCTTACCGTCACACAGATGCTGTGGATAAACCTGATAATGGATACTTTCGCAGCCATGGCGCTGGCATCGCTGCCGCCGTCCGAGCGTGTGATGCTCGACAAGCCCCGCGACCGCAAGGCGTTTATCCTGGACCGCCCGATGTTGCGTGAGGTTTTCGGCGTCGGAGCGTTCTTCTTCGTCCTACTGATTGGCCTGCTGTACATATTCCACCACGCAGACATTCAGTGCCTTACCGACTTCTGCCACCTGCAGCTCGGCGATTACGACCCCATTACGCCTTACGAGCTGACGCTGCTCTTCACCATATTTGTCATGACCCATTTCTTTTACCTGTTCGACGCCCGCGCCTACAAGAGCGGACGCAGCGCTCTGCACTTCAAGGGCTGCAGCGGGTTGCTGTCAATCAGCCTGATAATTTTCCTGGGCCAGGTGGCAATGGTGGAACTCCCCGGTATTCAGCAATTCTTCAACGTGGTTGGACTGAAATTCATCGACTGGGTCATTATCGTTGTCGGCAGTTCGTTCGTACTCTGGATTCCGGAACTTTTCCGTCTTTTCAATAACAAAAAATAAGAAAATCTTTTATGAGTTATCGCGGGTTGCCGTTTAACGCACCACAGCAATAATTCACATTATTTGCATTAACAAAGTACAATTTTGCCTTATAATTGCCAATTAATTTGGCAATTGCTGCCGCACATTGCTATATTTGTGCATCCAATCGTCACTATCTGCAAATATCGGCATAAATGAGGCATACCCCGTTATTTATAATCGCATTGCTCGTCGCCGCTCCGGCGGCAATATGCACACAGCAAAAGGTAAACGAACTGCCCGAGTTGGTGGTGGACGGCAAAAGCCGCAATATCCTGCACCTGCTGGGATATGTCCGCGAATACTCTACGCTGGCGTCGTACACCGATACCGTCACGTTATGCCGGATTAAATGGGTGGACTTTATGATTCCCACCACCTCCGACGCTAAAATCGAAGGCTGGAAAACGCCTCGGATTCTGTCTGTCCGCTCATACTACAACTTCCGCAACGCGCAGGGGCTGGACAGTGTGAGCGACCGTTACTGCAGGCACTTTTCCTGGACCGACTGGGTGCGTCTGAACAACCGCATGCCCATCCCAGAGAATATCAGGAAAAGCGAGATTGCCGTGGATACTGTTTTCGGCAAGTATCAGCCCGGCGAAATATGGAGCCGTGAGCACGACCGGATATCCGTGCATCTGGACGCCCTTGCCGACAGTACCCCGCGCCGATGGCTGCCGCGGATGGCCCCGTTTTTCCGCGACAACACAAACTTTGAGCGTGTGACGTTCGACTACAACTTCAGCACCTCCGAACCACTCTATGTCTTCCCTCGCGACCTCACGTCAATCACCCTGAACGTTGACGCGAGATTTCCCGGCAGCGAGATGTTTCTGTGGAAGAAAGACCAGCCGGCGTTCACCACCACAAGCGCGCAGATCTACATCGTTGACCGCGAATATGTTACAGCCAAGGAGGCACGGAAATATGCAAAAGAACGGCTGACTGCAGAACATACCGACCTGCTCCCTATCCCGGACTGGGTGCCCGATGTGGACAGTGCCACAGAAATACTGATTGCACGCGTCAATGCGCTGAATCACGACAGCATACACGTCAACAGGCTGTCGGACAAGCGGTTGTCGGGATTCGACCTGGAGGAGCGATACCGGTGGATGCACCGCAGCTTCGGCAGCCGCCTCTTCGACATGCTCAAGGCCCTGACAAAAATGCCCAAAGCAGCCTTCAACCAGACTTTCTACCCCAACCGCCACGAATAAGACCCCGTTCCCCGATATTTGCTAACGGGGTCTAAAGAAAAGAGCGAAGTACCGGCATCGGCGCTTCGCTCTTTTATTCTTAGACCCCGTTCCCCAATATTTGTTAACGCAGGGGTCTTATATACAAATACTTACTTAACCTCCCAGGTCTCGCCGGCGAGAATCATGTCGCGGAGACAGGTGAATCCCTTACGGGCACGCACTTCCTCTACCTGGCGGCTTACGCCCTCATCGTATGTGGGCGATTCCACGTCGCGGATAACACCCACGGCGAGCGGCAGGCTTTCGCCGTCCATCATCGCCAACTGCTGGTGCAGGAAGTTGGACTGTGTGTGGGCGTCGTGCACCAGAACATCGTCAATGGTGTAGCCGTCCTCACCGATGGTCACTGCCTTGAGCAGGAAGCCGTCCTGAACCAGACCGCGGTTCATGTCCTTGCCGAAGAGCATCTTCTCGCCATGGCGCAGGTGGATGGTCTTGTCGGCGCGGACGCTGCGGTCGGTAATGGGATTGTGGATTCCGTTATTGAAAATCACGCAGTTCTGGAGTATTTCCACCACAGATGTGCCTTTATGGCGTGCGGCGGCGGTCATAACCTCTACGGATGTCTGCAGCTCCACGTCTATCGAGCGGCCAAAGAAGTTTCCGCGGGCACCGAACACCAGCTCGGCGGGGATGAACGGGTCCTCGGTAGTACCGTAAGGCGATGATTTGCTGACAAATCCACGGGCCGAGGTGGGCGAGTACTGGCCCTTGGTAAGACCGTAGATTTTATTGTTGAACAGCATGATGTTTATGTCTATGTTACGGCGCACTGCGTGGATAAAGTGGTTACCGCCGATGGCCAGGCCGTCGCCGTCGCCGCTTATCTGCCACACGGTCATCTCCGGGTTGGCCACCTTGAAGCCCGTAGCGATAGCAGCCGCACGGCCATGGATGGTATGGAAGCCGTATGTATTCATATAGTAAGGCAGACGCGACGAGCATCCGATACCGGAAATCACGGCTGTCTTGTGAGGTGCCACACCCAGAGCGGCCATAGCCTTGTGCAGCGTATTCAGGATTGCGTGGTCACCGCAGCCGGGGCACCAGCGCACAGACTGTTCGTTTTTGAAATCGGCTGCTGTATATGTGTTGTTTGTTTCTTGCATGGCTGTGGTTATTTTATGAATTTGAGCACTCCGTCAACTACCTCTCTCACCAGGAAGGGCTGTCCCTGGATTTTGTTGATGCGGTGCATTTCCACATCGGGGAATTTGGCCTGCAGGTAATCCGCGAACATACCGGTGTTCAGCTCGGCCACCACCACACGTTTGTAGCGGCGCAGGATGTCGCCGGTATTCTCGGGCAGCGGGTTGATGTAGCGGAAGTGTGCGTGAGCCATGGGGGTGCCGGCGGCGTTAAGCTCGTCGCAGGCGGTGCGCAGGTGTCCGTATGTTCCGCCCCAGCCTATCAGCAGGGTGTCGGCATCGGGATTGCCGTTCACTTCCAGGTGCGGGATGTCGTATGCTATGCGCTCGATTTTCTCGCGGCGCAGAAGCACCATCTTCTCGTGGTTGACGGGGTCGGTGGAGATTGCGCTTGTCTCAGAGTCTTTCTCCAGACCGCCGAGACGGTGCTGCAGGCCCTCGGTGCCGGGCATTGCCCAGTAGCGCACCAGTGTCTCCGCGTCGCGCATATACGGACGCCATCCGCTCTCGCGCAGATTCTCGGGGACGTAATTGGGATGGATTTCGGGGAACTCGTCGGCCTCGGGGATGCGCCATGCGCTGGAGCCGTTGCCGATAAATGCGTCGCTGAGCAGAATTACGGGGGTCATGTGCTCGATGGCGATGCGGCATGCCTCGAAGGCCATGGTAAAGCAGTCGGTGGGCGATGCGGGAGCTACAACAGCCACAGGGCTCTCGCCGTTACGGCCGTACAGGGCCTGCATCAGGTCGGTCTGCTCGGTCTTGGTGGGCAGACCGGTAGAGGGGCCGCCACGCTGTACGTCTATCACCACAAGGGGAAGCTCGGCGATGACTGCCAGGCCGATACCCTCGCTCTTCAGCGCCAGACCGGGGCCGGAGGTGGAGGTCACGGCAAGGTTGCCGGCAAATGAGGCGCCGATGGCCGAGCATACGCCGGCGATTTCGTCCTCCATCTGGCAGGCTTTCACGCCAAGGTCCTTACGCTTTGCCAGCTCGTGCAGAATATCTGTTGCCGGAGTAATGGGATATGAGCCCAGGAACAGGGGGCGTCCGCTCTTCTCGGATGCCATGATCAGACCCCATGCGGTAGCGGTGTTACCGTTGATGTCTGTGTACACGCCGGGACGCGGATCCTCGGTCTCGATACGCACGGTGGACACACCGGCGTGGATGTTGTGGCCATAATCGTAGCCGGCATTCAGCACCTTCACATTTGCCTCGGCCACGGCGGGTTTCTTTGCAAACTTATTGCGGATAAACGTCTCGGCGGCTGCCAGAGGACGCTCAAAGAGCCAGCAGATAAGACCTAAGGTGAAGATATTGCGGCACTTGAGCATGGATTTGTTGTCCATGCCGCTGTCCGCCAGCGCTGCCTTGGTGAGCGAGGTCACGGGCACGCGCAGGGTCTGCGCGGTTATACCCAGCTCGGTAAAGGCATCGTGGGTTATATATTGTGCCTTCTTAAGGTCGGCCTCAGTAAACGAGTCGATATCGGTAACGATAACGCCGCCGGATTTCAGAAAACGGATGTTCTGCTTCAGCGCCGCGGGATTCATGGCTACCAGTACGTCGCAGCTGTCGCCGGGGGTATGCACGCCCTTGCCGACGGACACCTGGAAGCCGCTGACGCCGCTCAACGACCCCTGCGGAGCGCGAATCTCCGCGGGATAGTCGGGGAAAGTTGACACTTGGTTGCCGACTCCGGCCGAAACGTTGGTGAAAATGTTTCCGGCAAGCTGCATGCCATCGCCGGAGTCACCCGAAAAGCGCACCACCACTTTGTCGGCGCTTTTTACGTTTGTCTTTTCTAACATTTGATTTATGAGATTGAATTAGTCTTATCGACAGTAAGATTTAATTAGTCGCATCATGGTGCGGAGACAACGCCGGTGCGTCTGCCTCCTATTTTAATAATACGAGGCAAAGTTACGGATTTTTTTCTTTAATCCGCAACTTTCCAACTAAAACTTTGCTACAAAATTATCGCCGCCGCGCGCGTCCGCGCCCCTCTGCGCTTGCAAAAGTGAAATCAAATTTTATATTTAACTTTATTTAACCCATATGTTCGCTCTTTTAGACCGACTTTTCGGGAAAAAAATCGTACTTTTACATGTTTTTAACAATTTACAAATCATTATTACGGCAGATCTTCTCCTCATAATCACAATTTCTGCCTTTTGGCAACTTGTTGCTTTTAAAGAAATATCATGTCAAAATGCGAAGCAAAATACTTATTATCGACGATGAAGAGTCCTTATGCGAAATCCTGCAGTTCAACCTGCGCAAAGAAGGCTACGACGTAGACATCGCTCTCAGCGCCGAGGCCGCCCTGGCAATGGACCTCACTCCATATTCGCTGTTCATAGTGGACATTATGATGGACAAACTGTCCGGATTCGACTTTGCGGCACGCGTCCGCAACATGCCGGCAGTGGAATACACTCCCATAATCTTCTGCTCGGCCCTGGTGGGCGAGGACGAGAAGGTGATGGGCCTCAACATCGGCGGCGACGACTATATCACCAAACCCTTCAACATCCCGGAGGTAAAGGCACGTGTTCGCGCGGTGCTCCGCCGCTCGGCGTTCCAGTCGGCACAGAGCCAGCCCATGCAGCCGGCAAAGCCCGCCGAGCTCGAGAGCAATGTGGAATACGGTTCGCTGACAATAGACCGCAACAAAAAGACTTGCACGCTAAACGGCGAACCCATTCAGCTTACACGCACCGAATACGCCCTGCTACTCTTCTTCCTGACCCACCGCGCACGCATATATTCGCGCGAGGAAATTATTGACCAGGTGTGGGGCGGCGACGTAGTAATCTCCAACCGCACAATTGATACCAATATCGCCCGACTGCGCAAAAAAATCGGCGACTACGGCAACTGCATCGTAACACGTCAGGGCTTCGGATATGGTTTTAAGGAGACGGATTAGTTTCAGGTGGCGCATCCTCGCCCCCCTTATTCTCACGCTCTGGGCGGTCATCATCGGCATGACCTCCTGGCAGATTTCGCGCGAGAGTGGCTACCGTAGCGAGATTGTTGACTCGCAGCTGCGTCTCATAAACAGCCGTATCGTTTCCCAGATTAATATGTCCAGCCCTACGTTGCTTAACGGCTTCATGGACTTCATTGAGGATTATTACCGCCAGGACCCTCTGTTCAGCAACGTCCGCATCAGCATTTTCAACCACAACTGGGAAGTGGTCAATGCCGTCGGCCCACCTATGCAACTCTCTGTCCCGGAGCGACGTCGCCTAAGCCAGTCGGCTTCTCATCCTCAGTCCGACGAGGTTTATCTGGACGGAAAACGTTACTTCTGCAACGAATTGTTCTCCCCGGGCGCCCAGTTCCTCGTAATATCGGCACTCCCGGACGACAAGGCGCTCAACGAATATCTTGTCGGAGACCGCGACCATATCCTTTTTGTCATGGTCATTCTGGCCGTAGGTCTTACTTTCCTGGCTATTTACTCCTCACGCTTCTACAGCCGAAACATCAATATTCTGCGCGACTTTGCCCGCCGCTCGGCCATGGACCCCGACTTTGTCCCGGGCGTTGACTATCCGCACGACGACCTCGGCGAAATCGCCAAGCAGATTGTCTCTCTGCACAACGAACGCCAGCACGCCGTTTCGCAGCTCAAGAAAGAGCACGACATCGCCATGCACGCCATCGAGGAAAAATCCCTGCAGAAACGACAGCTCACAAACAATATCAACCATGAGCTGAAAACCCCCATCGGCGTCATCAAGGGCTACCTGGAAACCCTGGTGAACATGCCCGACCTGGACGAGGAAACACGCAACCACTTCATACGCAAGGCCCTGAACCACGCAGAAAGGCTCGCTGACCTCATCGCCGATGTATCAGCAATAACCCGTCTTGAAGAGGGCGCACAGATTATAAACACCGAATGCATTGACTATCACGAACTTGTATACAAATTCGCATACGACGTGCGCGAGAGCGGAATACTCGGTCAGATTGAATTTACATACGATGTCCCGATGGGTCTAAAGGTCCGCGGCAACGTAAACCTGCTGAGCGCAATGCTCATGAACCTCGCCAAAAACACGGCAAACTACTCATGCGGAACCACCTGCTCCCTGGAATACCTGGGACAGACGGCCGACGATTTCTACAAATTCTGCTTCTACGACGACGGCGTTGGCGTACCCGAAGAATCTCTGGAACACATTTTCGACCGCTTCTACCGCATTGACGTGGGACGCTCACGCAAAACCGGAGGCACCGGGCTGGGGCTGTCCATCGTCTACAGCACCATTAGTGCCCTTGGCGGAGAAATACACGCCTCCAACCGCCAAGATGCCGGCTTCCAGATTACCTTCACCCTGCCTATTTGGACGGGAAGATAATTCAGGAAAATTGTAAAAATCGCACATCAATTAAGTTAATCTTGTTAAATTTTCACATGTAAAAACATTGTGTTGCAATTGTGACACAATTGTAATATTCTGGTCCTAAATTTGCATCGTCAATAAGGCAATCATTATCACTTTATCAAGATATACAGAGTGCAGAGGCACCTGAAACAATTTACAAAGTCAATCCTATGGCTGAAAACTAAGATCAATCAATCTCCCTATCAGCCAATCTATCTGTAAGGCATATAACCAATCAATCTTTTAAGACATTTACAAGACATCCAATCAATCTTAAGATATACAAACCAATCATCTTGAAAGTAATAAAGAGTATTTAGAGCATACAACGAGAGCAGAACGTCGCGGAGACGCTCTGCTTTTGATTTTTAAGCGCCCCACTCTTTTAGACCCCGTTCCCCTCATCGCCTTAGCGCTTTCGGAGAAAGAATTTCGGAAAGCCCCGGGGCATCCCTGCTTGCGAAATTTGATTTTGTTCGATTTTTTGCGGATTTTTTGTTGGTTATGCGGGATTTTTAATTCTTTTTTTGTAACTTAGCAAGCTCAAACTATGCGGTTTCCGATTTGCCCCGATAATATCGGATGCTGCTGACAAATTTCTCAGGTAAATTCACATTATAACCAATTAATAAATAAAGTATGAAAAAACTGTTACTTCTGGCCATGAGCGCACTGACAGTAGGCGGCATGCAAGCCCGCACTCTCAGCGCCGAGCAGGCCCTGGCTCGCGTATCCGGCGGCGCATCAGGCGCTACACGCGTGCAGGCAATGGTTTCGCCCAAACTTGTCGCCACCGGCACATACAAGGGCCTCACCACGTATTATGTATACTCAAGCGAGAAATCAGCTATGATTCTCAGCGCCAGCGATATAACCGCTCCGGTAGTGGGTTATCTGGACCGTCCCGTAGAGGCCGGCACACAGATGCCTCCCCAGCTGGTTGCTTGGCTTGACAAATTCGGCAAATGCCTCCAGATTGCCGAAACCAACGAGCCCGCGAAAATCAAGAAAAACGGCGCCGTTGCTCTTCCCTTCGCCAACGTAAAAGGCGTACAGGCACACTTCGGAGATTCCCGCAAAGCTCCCGCCAAAGCCACTCGCCAGGACATCAGCCCGCTCCTTAAAACCACATGGGACCAGGGCGCTCCCTACAACAACCTCTGCCCCTCAGGCACATACACCGGTTGCGTGGCTACTGCCATCGCACAGGCCATGAAGTACTACAACTACCCCGACATGGGCACAGGATATGTCAGCACCAAATACAACAACCAGACTCTGTCCATGAATCTCGGCAGTACCCCTCTTGCCTGGAGCGACATGCTTGATTCATATCCCTCGGCCAATTCCGGCACAGAGGCACAGCGCACTGCCGTAGCCACCCTTATGAAAGCTGTCGGTTACTCGGTCAAGATGAGCTATGGCAAAGACGCATCAGGCGCTCTGTCTCTCGCTGTTCCCTCGGCCCTCGTCAACAACTTCAAGTACGACAATGCCGCTGAGGTGGTTACCCGCGCATACTACGAGGACGAAGTATGGAGCCAGATGATTTACGATGAGCTCGCTGCCGGACGTCCCGTTCTCTACAGCGGGTCCGGCGAAGGCGGTGGCCACGAGTTCGTGTGCGACGGCTACAAGGCCGACAACGGCTACTTCCACTTCAACTGGGGATGGAGCGGCGCTTACGACGGCTTCTTCTCTATGGACAACATGGTTCCCGAAGGCCAGGGTGCCGGCGGTAACCAGGGCGGTTTCAACGACGGCCAGGATGCCCTCATCGGCTTCCAGAAACCCGTAGCAGGCTCTAAAAAACCCGAGTCTTTCTTCGGCCTCAGCGAAGGCAACCTGCAGGGCTCGGCCAACGGTCGCGTGGTAACGCTCACTTCAAGCCGCGAAGGCCTCTTCCTGAACATGGGCTCATACCTCGCCAACTTCGACATCGGTTTCGCACTCCGCTCCTCATCGGGCAGCGTTACCAACTACACATGGTACTCCAACCAGAGCATCCAGCCCGGACACGGTATCGCCGAATTTGAATGTAATATCCCCACTTCTGTCGCCGACGGCACCTACGAGATTTATCCCGTTTACCGCCTTAACGGTGCCTCCACATGGGTTCCCGTACGCATCCCCGTCGGAACTCCCGAATACGTTACCATCACCATCTCAGGCAACACCATCGAGTGCACAAACCACGGTGTTGAGCCCGTTGATGAAAAATGGACATTCAGCAATCTCTCTCTCAGCGCCATACCTCTTGAAGCCGGCACCCCGTTCACTCTTTATTCTGATGTAACAAACAATACATCCGAGGCCGGTTCCATGAACCTTGTGGTTGTTATCGCAAACGCTAACTATAATATTCTGAATACCGATTTTGAGAGTTTCATCAAAACAGTTACTCTTAATCCCGGTGAATCCACCGAGTTGGAACTGAACGGTAACGTTCCCGCCAACATCCCTGCCGGCAATTATATCGTAGCAATCATGGACGCAGACCAATATGTGCTGCTGGCCGGTGGTCAAGTTGCGGTTACCAGCGACGCCGTAGACTACAGCAAGCTCAAAATCAGCTCGTTCAAAACCAATCCCGCCACTCTTGAAGCCGGCAAAGACTTTGTCGCCACCATTAAGTACACCAACACCGGCGACAAACTGGAAAACTTCCCCGTTGACCTGATTCTTGCCTGCGATGACCCCAACAACGAGAATAACCTCCTTATCGTAGGAGTTTGCGGCTCTACAAACGCGACATTCAATAAATCCGGTATCGCACGCTCGCTCAGCCTTAACGGTAAAGTAGGCGAAGAAGTTGCTGCCGGCCAGTACTACCTGGTACTCGCCCACGAAAACAGCATCATTGATTACATCGATGTCACTGTTGTCAACAACAACAGCGGTGGCGTTGAGGACATCATCGCCGACGATAATGCCGACTACCGTTACTTTGACCTGCAGGGCCGTCCCGTTGACGCCCGCAATGCCGCTCCCGGCCTTTACATCCGCCGCAGCGGAGCAAAAGCTGAGAAGGTTATGATTAAATAACACCGGCTCACCAATACAGAATCAGGCCCGCGACACAATCGCGGGCCTGATTTTTATGTTAACTCAAGTATTTCGGGGAAGGAGGAATCAGATGTCCTCTTCAATAGAGAATTCATCGTCTACGGAGAAGTCCTCGGCGGCAGGAGCTTCATCGGCAGCAGCGGGAGCGGCCGGGACATCGGCGGGAGCCGATGCGGGGCGACGGCCCGGGCGCTTGTCCGCCGATCTCATGGCCTCTGTTATCTTGGCGGCAAGTTCCTCGGCCAGCTCGGGATTGTCGGCAATTACGCGCTTGGCGGCATCGCGGCCCTGCGCCAGCTTCTGGCCGTCGTAGCTGAACCACGAGCCGGACTTGGAGATAATGTTGTACTCCACGCCAAGGTCCAGAATCTCGCCGGAGCGGGATATGCCTTCGCCGAACATGATGTCGAACTCGGCGCGCTTGAAGGGAGGCGCAACCTTGTTCTTAACCACCTTGATAAAGGCGCGTTTACCCAATACATCCTCGCCGTCCTTGATGGGGTTGCGCGAGCGGATATCCAGGCGCACGCTGGCGTAGAACTTTAGGGCGTTACCACCGGTGGTGGTCTCGGCCGGGCCGAACATCACGCCGATTTTCTCACGCAGCTGGTTAATGAAGATACATGTGGTGTTGGTGCGTGCGATAGAGCCGGTGAGCTTGCGCATGGCCTGGGACATCAGACGTGCCTGGAGGCCGACATTGCGGTCGCCCATCTCGCCTTCAATCTCATTTTTTGGTGTGAGGGCGGCTACAGAGTCCACCACAAGGATGTCTATGGCCGACGAACGTATCAGCTGCTCGGCAATCTCCAGCGCCTGCTCGCCGTTGTCCGGCTGCGAAATAAGCAGATTGTCCACATCCACACCTAAGTTCTCGGCATAGAAACGGTCGAAGGCGTGCTCAGCGTCAATGATGGCGGCGATTCCGCCGGCCTTCTGCGCCTCGGCAATGGCGTGTATGGCAAGGGTTGTCTTACCGGACGACTCCGGACCGTAGATTTCAATGATACGTCCGCGGGGATAACCACCCACGCCCAGCGCATAGTCCAGGGCGATGGAACCGGAGGGAATGACCTCCACATTTTCTACACTCTCGTCACCGAGTTTCATTATGGCGCCACGGCCATAGTTCTTCTCTATCTGTCCCATTGCTGCCTGAAGGGCCTCGAGTTTCGCGGCCTTGGGGTCTTTTTCGGCGGCGGCGGCTTTCTTGGAGGAACTCTTGCGGGGCTTTGTCTCTTTTTCCATAATATATGTTTTTTATTTGTTTCTGTTTGTCATCAATCATTTACACTGCAAATTTAGCACCATACGTGAGAAATAAAAATTCCCAACCGGGTTAACTTGCGTTAAAACAGACTCGCCGACGAACTTTTAGGGCCGGGCGGTGTTTTATCTATACATAGCAAAAATTACTTTTCCCATTGCAAGAAATGTGATAATGATTGGTTTATTATTTAACGTGGAGACACCGTGAGGCGTTTCCACGTTTCTTTTTATTATGTATCAGGGGATTACCACTCCCGATATTTTCAGAGTAACCTTCTTGGCGTTCTTGGCATTGGTGCGCACCTTAATGGACTTGTTGAACTCTCCGGGGCGTCCCTTGGGCAGGTATGTCACCTTGATAACGCCTTTATTACCAGCGGGGTGTCTCCGGTGTTTACGAACGTGAACTCAGTGGTTACAGGGCCTCCGTCTTCCTTGATATTGCCAAAATCATGCTTTTTCTCGGCACTGAAGGTTATCTGCGAATCCGCCAGTGCGAAAGACACGCAGCAGAACAGTATGGCCAGTGTTGCAAATATGCGTTTCATTAAAATTATATTTTGAGGAGTTGAGGGGTTTATTTTTCTTTGTTGAAATAGAACTCGAGCACATTGCGCGCGGCGACAAATGAGCTGAGGCGATTGTCCAGCACGCGGCGCTCATTGTCAACGAGGAGGTCGTGCACATCGGGGTCATTGTAGAATTTGGTGCGCAAGGTTTCGTTGATGGTCTCGTACATCCAGTATCTGGACTGCTCCAGGCGGCGTTTCTCGAAGTATCCGTTGCGATGCGCGAAGGCGAAGTAGCGGTCTATCATGTCCCAAACCTCGGGGATGCCTATCTCGTAGTAGCCCGAGTAAGTGAGGACCTCGGGGACCCAGCCTGACGCTGTGGGCGGGAACAGGTGCAGTGCGTTTCGGAACTGCGCCTGCGCCAGCTGTGCGCGGGGAATATTGTCGCCGTCGGCCTTGTTTATCACAATGCCGTCAGCCATCTCCATGATGCCGCGCTTGATGCCCTGGAGCTCGTCGCCGGTTCCTGCGAGTTGAATCAGGAGGAAGAAGTCGACCATAGAGTGTACGGCCGTCTCGCTCTGGCCCACGCCAACAGTTTCGACAAAGATGTTGTTGAATCCGGCTGCTTCGCAAAGAATAATTGTTTCGCGAGTTTTGCGCGCCACACCACCGAGGCTACCTGCCGAAGGGCTGGGGCGTATGAAAGCGTCGGGGTGGACAGCGAGTTTTTCCATACGGGTTTTATCGCCGAGGATAGAGCCTTTGGTACGCTCGCTGGAGGGGTCGATGGCGAGGACGGCAAGTTTGCCGCCACCGCGCAGGACGTGCAGGCCAAAGACGTCTATGCTGGTGGATTTACCGGCGCCGGGGACTCCGGTGATGCCTATGCGGCGGCTGCGGCCCGAGTGCGGGAGGCACTTTTCTATCACCTCCTGGGCGATGGCCTGGTGGTCGGGATTGAGGCTTTCCACAAGGGTGACGGCGCGGCTTAACATAGTAACGTCGCCGCGTAAAATGCCTTCGACCAGTTCGCCGGGGGTAGGGAGGGGCTTGCGGCGACGGCGCACGGCGTATGGGTTAACGCTGGGGGGCTGGGCTACACCGCTGTTGACGGTGAGACCGCTATATTGTTTATCGTTTTCGGGATGTTCCATGGTTTATGGTCGGTTGTTTTTGCAAATATAGTGATAAAACGTTATTTCCGCAAAAAATTTTAGGATGTTTAGCATATAAACCGGTGTATGAGCGGCCGTGAACCAAAAAATATTAAACAGCCACAACCGGCTGCAACCTTTTCCGCAAACCTGCGTTTAAAAAGTATCACAACACGTTTCAACCATTTTTATGTCGGTGTTATGAAAATCTCATCAGCAGTAATCAGAAAGGCTATGATGGCCGCAGTCCTGGCCATATCCGCAGCAACGGCACAGGGAGCCGCGACAGACGCCGCGACAGACACTGTGGCTGCGCCTGTTGCCACCGACACGGCCAGTTACCGCGCCGGAAATCTCCCCTTCCCCAATCTACGGCTTATCAGCGACGAGCAGGTATCGCTCGGCCGGCCGGTCCTCACATTACGCACGGATATCGGCGCCGACAAGCATCACCGCGCCAAACTCACCGTGCAGAGCATTTACGAGCTCCCCTACTCTCTCACCGGCACCTGCTACGACTGGCGGCGCCTGTGGATAAACACCGGAGTGCTCACCGGCGCGTTTGTGGGCACGCTGTTCGTGCTGGAGTGCCTGCCGGAGGACGCCACCTCGTGGAACCGCGCGTCACTGCAGAAGGTTCCGCTGTTCAAACGCTGGCGCGACCATGTACTGAAAAAAGGCCCGGAATGGGACCATGATAAGTTTATCTTCAATTATGTGCTGCATCCCTACGCCGGAGCTGCCTACTTCATGGGAGCACGCTCATGCGGATTCAACTTCTACCAGTCATTGCTCTACAGCACCATCATATCTAACATCGGATGGGAATTCGGTATCGAGGCATTTATGGAACGTCCGTCATACCAGGATTTGTTCATCACGCCATTGGTAGGGTCGTCGATAGGCGAATGTTTCTATCGGGTAAAGCGACATGTTGTTGATAATGGTTATCAGCTGGCGGGGTCATCGTTTTTAGGAGGGCTTGTGTGTTTCCTTGTCGACCCTCTGAATGAGGTGGTGGGGCTTTTCGACCATAACCCGGCGCGAAGGGTTGCGCGGTTCAAGGCTGCAGCCAGGGGCAAAGCGCCGGCGATGGCACTAATCCCGGGCCCAACCTCATTGACGCTTAGACTGACATTTTAAAAGGAATCGGGGGCGCCTCGGCCGAGGCGCCCCCGATTATGGAGGGGGAGTGTCTGAATTAATCAGACCTCATGAATCATTTCTTAACGAAAGTAGCCTTGTAGGGGAGCGAACGGAGGTCGAGAGTAACGGTGTAAGTGCCTTCACCGGGAGTGCCGATGTTAGCGCCGTCCTGCTGGAGGTCGTCCATAGAGCCGCCCAGGTTGATGGTCCACTCGTTGTTGGCACGGAACTTGAACTCGCCGGCGCCGAAGGTAACCTCGCCGGTCCAAACCAGGTTGTCGGCAGAGGGAGTGAGAGCTGTCGAAGC
>SFNC01000090.1 GCA_004554255.1 Bacteroidales bacterium | reverse complement strand
TGATGATATAGTATTTTATACCCATTTTTAATATTTTTTATTTTAATTCTTAATTTTTTCTTCTTTTTGTTTGTGTAATAGCGATAATAATTTGTATCTTTGCACAGATAAAACAGCCTCACAGATTTTTACGGGCTGACAAACATAAAATACTTTACAAATCTCTGCCACCGCGAGGTGGAATTTATACTCTTTTAATTATTCTGCATAATTCCAAGGTCAAAAAAGAACTATCATGGACAACATCACTCCCGAAAAGAAGCCAAAACGCCCGCGTATCGGCGAATCGCGTATGCCTGCCGAAAATAACGGCAACACCTCTTACGAGCGTAACTCTTACGAACGTAACAACGACGGCTATCATCAGGCGGCTCGCCCCTATCAGCCCCGCCAGTATCAGCCCCGTCCCTACCAGAACCGATACAACCACGACAATAACGGCGACGAACGTCCCAACAGATACAACCAGGGCGCGCCTCAGTATCGCCCCCGTCCATATCAGCCCAGATACAACAATCCCGATAATAACAACGCCGAGGGCAATACAAACCCGGACAACACCGCTGTAAACAGCGAAAACACTCAGCAGCAGAACGGCTACAAGCCCCGCCGCTACAACAACTACAACAATAATTACAACAACAACTATAACAACCACCGCCAGGGCGGTTACAACAACGGCCCCCGCCAGGGTGGCTACAACAACGGCCCCCGTCAGGGCGGCTACAACAACGGTCCCCGTCAGGGTGGCTACAACAACGGCCCCCGCCAGGGCGGTTATAACAACGGCCCGCGCCAGGGCGGCTACAACAACGGTCCCCGTCAGGGCGGTTACAACAACCGTCAGCAAGGCGGATACAACCGTAACAACAACCGCAAGAACAGCCCGTTCCCCGGAAAAGGCAAGAGCTTTGTGCCCAGACCAAAGCCCATCGAATACGAAATGCCTATTCCCGACCCCAACGAGCAGATTCGCCTCAACAAATTCATGGCCAACGCAGGTATCTGCTCGCGCCGCGAAGCCGACGAATACATCCAGCAGGGCCTCGTAAAGGTTAACGGTCAGGTAGTTACCGAGCTCGGCACCAAGATTTCGCACAGCGACGTAGTGGAATACGACAGCAAGGTCGTGGCCCTGGAGCGCAAATGCTACATCCTGCTCAACAAGCCCAAAGACTGCGTTACCACTTCTGACGACCCCAACGGACGCCTCACCGTCATGGACCTCGTGAAAGGCGCTTGCAATGAGCGAATCTACCCCGTAGGACGCCTTGACAGAAACACCACCGGTGTCCTCCTGCTCACCAACGACGGCGACCTCGCCTCCAAACTCACCCATCCGCAGTACGTCAAGAAAAAAATATACCACGTATGGACTGACAAGGACATCTCTGAGGACGACATGCAGCGCATTGCCGACGGCATTGAGCTCGAAGACGGCGAAATCCACGCCGACGCCATCAGCTATGCCACCGAGACAGACCGTAACCAGGCCGGCATCGAAATCCACTCGGGACGCAACCGCATCGTGCGCCGCATCTTTGAAAGCCTCGGATACCACGTCACCAAACTGGACCGCGTTTACTTCGCAGGCCTCACCAAAAAGAACCTGCCCCGCGGACGCTGGCGCTACCTCACTCAGCAGGAAGTCAACTTCCTCAAAATGGGATCTTTCGAATAAGACCCCGTTCCCCAACATTTGTTAATGCAGGGGTCTAAATAAACCATATACAATCCCTAAGACGGAGCCGTGACCATAAATCGCGGCTCCGTTTTTTCGCGCCAACTCGCCACGTCTGCAATTTTCCACACTGATTTCCACGATGTTTTGTTTTTTAAAACTATTTTTGCACTTTTTTTCAAAAAATTTATTGTACCTTTGTCCCAAATACCCACTCTGATACAACAAGTCAATAATTAATCAATTAACCAAATACCTGTTTTATGAAAAAACTTTTACTCCTGTCAATGGTCGCCGGCTCTGCCATTGCCGCTTCTGCCGCGATTCCTACCAAGACAGTGACTATCAACGGCACCGATTACGAGGTGCAGACGCTGATTCAGCGCCCCATCGGTCCGGGCATGACGTACACCCGCCTGCGTGTACCCCAATTCCCCCTCAACCTGAATATGGTTACCGTTGACACCCGCAATCCCAACATCAAAATCGAGACAACCCTGTCTAACGACCACAGCGACGGCGTGGAGCTCCTCGTTGAGGCCGCAAAGCGTCACGACTCGCAGGACCACCACGCAGTGGCCGCCCAGAACGGAAACTTCTGGATCGTGTCATCGCAGGAATACTGGGAGCCGCACGGCGCAACACCGCACGGCGTGGCCATGCGTAACGGAATCCTCTCCGCAGACTCCAAGGACTATCCCTTCTGGTGGGATCGCCAGAACGAGCAGGGCGAGTGGATCCTCTGGGGATCCAAAGTCGTCGGCATCATCGGCGCCACAGAAGACAACGAGCTGTGGATCGGTGGCTGCGAAACAGAAATGACTTTCAAAAGCGACAAACTCGGCATACACGAAATTGCCAACTGTAACCGTGGCTTCCGCCCCGGCAAAATGACCATTTACACCCCCTGGTTTAAACCCGAACGCGAATTCGTGCCCCTGGCAAGCGAATCACGCTGGGACCAGACAATTGACTATAACGCAGTCTGCACTGAGGTTCTCTGCTCTATCGCCGAAGGCGAGGAATGGGGCGCCGCAAAGGACATCAAATTCGTCGTAAAGGAAATCCGTTCAGGCAACGGCCACGGCAAACGCGGTGACTACGACCTCGCTGTAGTAGCACGCACCGCCGACTTCAACTTCGACAAACTCGTCCCCGGCGACGAAATTTCCATCAACTACTCTTGGGTCTTCAACAAGGACGGTAAAGACGTTCGCCCTGTCGTAAAGAATGCAATCGGCGGCAACGTACACATCATGAAGGACGGCCAGATTACCGAGCACAACTATTGGGACAGCTACAACACAATGGTTTACAGCCGCTCGGCTTACGGTACCTCGCAGGACAACAACACCCTCTACATGATTACCATCGACAAGAGCACCGACCCCGTTTATGGCGCCTCAAACGGTTGCACTACCGAGGAAATGTGCCAGCTGGTCAAAGAATTCGGCGTCTGGAACATGGTTAACGTGGATGCCGGTGGCTCGGCCGAGCTGATGGTCGACAACCGCATCATCAACAAGACCACCGAGGGTACTCCCCGCGCCGTAAACAACGGCTGGATGGTTTTCAACACCTCGCCCGACAACGACAACCGGATTGCCGAACTCGCTTTCTACGACATCGACCTCTCCGCTCCCGCTCTCACCACCTTTACCCCGCGCGTCATCGCCCTCAACCAGTACGGCACTATCATCAACGATGACTACAAGGACTTTGAAGTCACTACAGAGTCCGAGCTCGGATATGCCGCCGGTTCTTCTTTCATCTGCGGCGAAAAGGCCGGTGATGCCACCATCACCATCACCGCTCCCGGCGTAAAATCCGCATCCCGCACTCTCTCAATTACAGCTGCCACACCACATCTCCTGCTCAGCAAAATTGTCATTGACAACAAGCACACATATATGATGGAGGTGCAGAGCGAAGCAAACGGCAAAACATTCTTGGTAGAGCCCTACAAAGTTCGCTTCACTTCAGACAACCCCGAGGTCGCCGACATTAACGAACACGGCATTCTTTACGCCATCAAGAACGGCACCTGCAACCTCAACGCCAAAATCGCCGACATGGACGAGACAATCCCCGTCTCTGTTGAAAATGCCGACGGCCCTTCAATAGAACTCTTCAAATCCATCTCCGACTGGAAGCTCACCCTCGGAGCCGGACTCAAGATCGGCACTCCCGCCGAAGACGGCACCATCCCCTACACCTATAACGCACCCCGCGGCGTGGCAACCATCAAGATGGGTTACGGCTCTAAAGAACTCTACGGTCTGCCCATCGCTCTTGAAATTGAATTCCAGAGCACTCTCCCCGTCAAGAGCCTTACAGTAGGTCTCCGTCCCCAGGGCGAAAAACGCGCCAACCAGACTATTGAGCCCGCCGAAGAATTCGCCGCTAACGCCATCAATACTGCAACTCTTCCCGTTTCCATGTTCGGCGACCCCGCCTACGTAGGAAACTACCCCCTCACTCTTGCCGACATCGTCTTTAACATCACCCCCAAAACCGAATATAAAGGCGAACAGAGCATCAACATCCGCAGCATCCGCGCCATTTACGGCGAGGAAGGCGGCGTAATGGACATCGTCGCCGACGCTCAGGGCAACCTCACCATCGCCCCGAACCCCGTTGAACCCGGTGCAGAAATCGCCCTCAACGGCATCAACGCCGCCAAAGTGGAAATCTACAATGGTGCCGGTCTGCTCCTCAGCGCCGCCGAAAACGCATCCGCACTCCGCGCCCCCGCAGCATCAGGCCTCTACCTGGTGCGTGCCACAGCAGCTGACGGAAAAGTATGCGTAGGACGCCTTATCGTAAAATAAACTACTGATTCTCAACAATGAAGCACGGCTTTTACGCCGTGCTTCATTGTTTTTACACATCGGACACAAAACCCGCAAAACAAAAAAAATCACTTTTTACGCAAAAAAATCCCCGAAAAACTTGCACAGTTCAAAAAAAAGTGCGAACTTTGCATCGCTAAAGGGAAATCACCCTCCCTAAGCTACCAAACTTGCGAAAATAGCTCAGTTGGTAGAGCACGACCTTGCCAAGGTCGGGGTCGCGGGTTCGAGTCCCGTTTTTCGCTCAAAAAGCTCCTCCGCAGGGAGAGCAAGAGAAATTTGAAATAACATTTTCAGCGCCTTATTCGCGAAAATAGCTCAGTTGGTAGAGCACGACCTTGCCAAGGTCGGGGTCGCGGGTTCGAGTCCCGTTTTTCGCTCCTCTTCGCTTGAAAATGATTGTCCGGATGGCGGAATTGGTAGACGCGCTACTTTGAGGGGGTAGTGATCATTAGATCGTGTGAGTTCGAGTCTCATTTCGGACACCTTATTTCTCTAAGCTACTGACTTTTGGTCAGTAGCTTTTTTTTATTTCTTAAAAAAAAATTTACGGCTTTTGCTTTGAAATTACAAAATTAATAACTAATTTTGCTTGTTGTTATACATACCTTTCGCCATGAAACAATATAACAACAACGAAATCGTACCTTTTTTACCCTAATGAACTTAAACTAATTCATAATACTATAATCTTAAAATCTTAAAAAACTTTTTTTATGAAAAAAACTTTACTCACTCTCGCCCTCGTGGCTTCTTCAATGTCCGTTTTCGCACAGGAACCCACAGTTCTCTTCTCCGAGGACTTTGAATGGCTCGCCCCCTGGGCTACCGCAGGCGACAATAAAGGCAAACCCGCAGGAAAAACCGTAGAAACCAACGACCCCAATGTTTATGCTCCCCAGCTCGGCACTCCCTTAGTAGAAGGTGTTTCAGTTTACCAGGCTCTACTTGACAAAGGCTACGAAATCCTGGCTACATGTGCCTCTTCCAAGACGGCACGTGAGCCCAAAGCTCAGACTTACCTCCAGACCAACTACCTCAAGTTCGGCCTCACCGGTTACTACTCCGGTATCGTAATGCCCCTTGGTGTTACTGAAGAACAGGATGTTTGCAAACTCAGCTTCGACTGGTGCTCAATGCGTCAGGGCTCCGGTAAATGGGACCCCACTGAAATCGTTGTTATCCTCAAAAACGGCGAAACTGAAACTCAGTTCCCCGTTGCCGTTTGGGCTCTTGAAGACAACGCCGAATACAAATGGGAACCCGTTGAAATCAACATTCCCGCAGGCCTCGTAAAAAAAGACACAAAAATCATCTTCCGCAACTGCGACGCTCAGTGGCCCGTTGTTGGTTCTGCTCCCGCTCTCCGCTGGTTCCTGGACAACGTAAAACTCACCGCCGGTAACGACGCCGTTAACGACATCATCGCCGATGGTACCGAAGCCGCTCCCGTTTACTACAACCTCCAGGGCATCCAGGTTGAAAACCCTGCTGCCGGCAACCTCTACATCGTTCGCCAGGGCAACAAAGTTACCAAACAGATCGTAAAATAATACGAATATTCGTAAAAAATAACACTACAGGCTGTCTGCGTTTTGCGGACAGCCTGTTTTATTCCCCGATTTTAAAAAAATATTCGCACACGCCAATCAAAAAAATCCGCAAAAACTTGCACAAATAAAAAAAACTACGTACCTTTGCATCCGCAACCAAGCCCCGGAGAGGTGGGTGAGTGGCTGAAACCACCAGTTTGCTAAACTGACGTAGGAGTAATCCTACCACGAGTTCGAATCTCGTCCTCTCCGCCCAAGAGCCACAAGTCACCGACTTGCGGCTCTTTTTTAATTATCTCAGAGTCACAGCAAACAGCCATCAGCCCCACAAAAGCGCATTGCAAAAAATATGAATAGATTCTTCACCAAAGCCGCGGAATACCTTAAGTCCCTGTCATTCAGGACGGGAGCAATTGTCGCTGTGATCTGCGCAATCTGCTATGCGGTATCATTCGCACAGATGCTGCTGCCAATCTCCACTACCGCGAAAGGCGTGCTATGGTTCATTTTCTTCGGCCTCGCCAAAACATGCCAGTACACCGCAATCCTCATCCTCGGCAAAGCGGGAGTACAACGCCTCCGCGCCGCCCTACGTCCCCGCAAATCAACCCCCGATAACCCCTGAAACAGCCGCCACCCTCACTATCTCAGCCTTGACAGAATGTCTGTCGGGAAATAACGGGCGCGGACATTCTCTCCAACGACAACCCTCTCTCCCTTAGCGACAAAAAAACGCTCGCTGATACCGCCGGCGGCACTTACCAGCTCCACTTTCAGCCCCAAACGGCACAGCATGTCGGTGATTACCCGGATTTTCTCGCCGGCAGCCGCCGAGAAATTACGCCGGTCGCGCGCCTTGTTGCGCCGGTAGTCAAAAAATCCTATGTACCAGATGCGACCCTCAGACATATTATTTTGCAGTAGCGGAGCAGCTGAGTACCCGATGCCCGAAACGACAATACATGCACTTGTGCTGCAGGCAGTAATTTTTTCGTAACTGTAACAGTGCCTGGCTGGTAAACGCGTTGCGGCATTGCAGTCCGGCCCTCAGCAGCGGCTCTATCACACTGTTTTTCTCGGCCTGAATACCCATGAGGATGTCTACTGCGGCCTCGCGACGGGAGCTGTCGGAAACTGCTGTTCCGTAGGCATATAGCACCGGGGCCACCACATTTATGGCGAGCAGACGCCGCGACGGCGCGCCAAGCGCGGCGCCCAACGACGGCGTGAACACGCCGGGGGCAGTGTGCGTATGCCAGTATTCCGAGACCTCGACGTCGAACAGCGACTGCACGGCGGTATCGTCCGCCACATTCAGGATATTGCTGCACAGGCTGAAACTGTCCTTAAGCATCGTTGCGAGAAAGGCCAGACGCCGTGCCGGATGATTTCCCGGCCGTAGGCGTGAGCGCCATAGCGGCCGCGTACCCGGCGATATGTCAAATTTCAAAGAATAAAACGCCCATTCGCGCGCCAGGACACGCTCGTAATCATCACGGGGGTAGTCCACATTCAGCAGGCCCGCTATGCCTAAGAGTATCGCCTCCATGGCCTGACGGCTGTCGCTGTGCCTCAGCACCAAATCAAGCGGTACGGCCCTTGCCATCTGCTCCATGGCATCGGCATTGGTCCCGAATCCGAGTCCGCGGGCAAGGGTTACGAAGACAGCATAACGCCAGTCGCCGCGATATGCCTCCACAATGGACAGAATATTGTCGGCCTTGGCCTCCAAACGTTCTATCGCCAGCGAGTTTATCCAGTCGTTCACGTACAGCGGCGGAATCTCCTTCAGCGATGCTGCGCACGGCACATCGGCCAGCGGATTGGCAGTCAGCCGCTTCAGCTGCTCTGTAAATGTCTCTATCCCCGGCATTACCACCTGCGGAATGGCGGTTGCGTCCACACGCCTGGCGACCTCGCCATCGCTTACAGACACCACATGGAGTATGACATTATCGTACGCCACATCCGACTGGTGGCCGTGGCGGTACCAGTCCGTGGCACGCACATGTATCTCCACGCTCCCGGCCCACCATTCACCGTCAATCCTGACTTTTGCATTGAAGAAGTCCGGTCCGCTTCCGGTATTCAGCGTTCCGGCATCAATAACATCCACAGTACGGCCGTCAACAGTCCGCAGACTCCCGACCGGCCACAGCCTGAACTTCCAGATGTATTGCATCACCTCTTCCATATTACATGCAAAAATAGCCAATTACCCCTAATTAGACAACAGAATCACTAAAAAACTAACCCTCGTAACACAAAAAAAGCCACTTGATTCGGATTTTTTGCGTAACTTCACAGCGATTTTAATTATTCACCGTGAAGTTAATTATATTATGCGAAAAATAATACTTTTTGGAGCGATGTGCCTGATGGGCTTCTCGCTTATGGCAGAAGAGAACCTTTTGCCGACACCCGATAAAGCCGGTGGCAAACCCGTTATGGAGGCTCTAAGCCAGCGCAAATCAGTCCGTAATTTTTCGGCACAGGAGCTTACGGAACAGCAGTTGTCGGACATCCTGTGGGCCGCCATGGGGCAGAACCGCGCCGATGGCAAGCTCACTGCACCATCCTGCCGCAACTTCCAGGAAATCAGACTGTTTGTATTCGACAAAAACGGTGTAAGCCAGTATCTCCCGGCAACCCACACCCTGAAGCCCGTTGCCAAAGGCGATTACCGCAATCTTGTGGCTGCCGGCCAGGATTTTGTGAATGCCGCCCCTGTCAGCCTGGTGATGATTGCTGATATGACAAAGTTCGGAAACGTTGACGAGCGCGCCAAGATGATGGCTGCCGTCGACGCCGGCATTGTCAGCGAGAACATCTCTGTGGCCTGCGCCGGACTCGGCATGGCCACAGTACCCCGCGCCACCATGCAGAGCGATGAGATTCTCAAGCTTTTATGCCTGACAGCCAACCATATAGCCATCCTTAATAACCCTGTAGGCTTCGAGGCAAAATGATAGCACAATGCGAGATTCGGCTCCCGGCGATGCGTCGCGGATGCCACCTTATCACGGGGGAGATACTTCGGCATCTCCCCACCCCGCTGCCTCGCGCAGGGCTGCTGAATATTTTCGTGAAGCACACCTCCTGCGGCCTCACCATAAACGAGAACGCCGACCCGGATGTGCGCACAGACATGAGCCGGATTCTGGACCATCTTGTCCCTGAGAATCAGCCCTATTACGACCACACCATGGAGGGTGCCGACGACATGCCCGCACACGCCAAATCATCACTGACAGGCGTGTCGCTGACGATTCCCATCACCGATGGGCGCCTTAACCTTGGCACCTGGCAGGGCATCTACCTTTGCGAATACCGCGACTACGGCGGCTCCCGCACCCTCGTGGCTACGATATACTCGTAACCCCGCTACTTTCAGCAACTTAGAGACTGTTTTATGCCTGGGGGAAGGTGGGACCGAAGGGGTTGCCGAGGACCTGCATGCGGCACTGGGCAATCAAGGGGCTCTGTTCGGCGATATGCTGGTTCAGGAACTGCAGACAGTTCTCGAAGGTGACGTCTATTCCGCGCGCCTGCATCATTTCGGCCACCTGGCGGCCATACTCTATGAATTCCACACGCAGGGCGCCATTGGGGTGCGTGTCTCCGCCGGCGGTAGCGCCCAGGGCGTTCTGGAAATTAGTGATGTCCATATTGTTCATCCCCGCATTCACACCGGCGAAAAAGTCGCAGGCCAGTTCCTCGTGCCAGGGGTCAATGGTGTACGACATCTGTTGCAGGGCACGGTGCGCGCACTCGTGCGTGTACACCAGCGTCAGCGAGTCCTCGCCGCAGACACCCATGCTCATCAGCTGCATGCGGTTGAAGCAGAACACATCATCGTCGAGTGTGGAAGTGTTGCCGTTATATACGCCCACGGATTCGCCGTAAATTACGGGAGCCGAATCGCTCATGCCGAAAAAGTCGCAGGCGCGTGTAATGGCTGCCAACACCATCTCGTCGGGCATGTAAATGTTCTGTGCCGCAGCAGATATGGGGTTTGTCGTGGTGGTGGAACTGGTTATGCAGTCATCGTAGTTGGTGGTGTTGATGTCGAAGTCTTCCATTGTCATAAATTTTTAATGTTTGCTGATAAAGATACCCATATTGCCGGAATCTATCAGCCCCCGATTAAAATTTTCAATAATCATATAATTGGCTCACCGGTCTCAGATTCTGCGAACGACACCAGCATGTCCTTTGCCGACGGTTTTGCAGCGGGATTAATCTTTTCCTTTGCCTCGCGGACCTCGGCCACACACTGCAGCAGGTCGTCCAGCTCGGCCACAATCTCGTCCTCGGGCACGCCGAGTTCGTACTTATATTTCCATACAATCGCGGCGTGGGCAATCTGCATGGCCTTGCGGAGGTCGCGGCCGCTGAAGCCCTCGGTAGCCTCGGCGAGTTCGGACAATGCACGGTCCGTCTTGCCGCCGCGCAAGGGGAACGTGTCCTGTATCATCTTGTCCAGGATGGCCTTACGCCCCTGGAAATCAGGCAGTCTGAACTCTATCGGCTCAATGATGCGCGAGATTACCGCCGGGTCAAAGTCCTTTATATGATTGCTGGCGAAGACTATACAGCCGTTAAAACCCTCTATCAGAGTGTAGAGCTGGTTGGACATGCTGTTGTAGTGTTTGGCGCTGTCGCTGGACGACGGCAGGCGCTTGCTCAGGAAGGTATCCGCCTCGTCGATGAACAGCACGGCATCCTGCTCCTCGGCGGCCTTGAACAGCGCCACAAGGTTTTTGGCGCCGACGCCCACAAATTCCGACTCAATCTGGGCGTAGCTGCCCAGTATTATCTTCTTGCCAAGGCATGACGCCACAGCATGCGCGCACATGGATTTTCCGGTGCCCGGAACGCCATGGAAGCAGAGAATGGATTTCTCGTTCTTGTCTACTTTTTTAAAGCCCCACTTATTGTAAATCAACTCTTTGTCGCGAATCATCGTAACGGCGCGCATCACGGCGCGGCGTTCCTTATCGGACATAATCACCTCATCAAGAGTGAAGTCCGGCTCGCGAGCCTCAAAGACAATCGCGGATTTTTCGGAATCGTCATCGGCGGCGGCAGCGGAAAACAGCGACTGTGTATCCTTTTCTTCGGCTGAGAAATAAACCATGCAGTTCTTTTCTTCGTCGGGGACATTCAGATTCGCATTTATCGCGTTTCGTACCACTGTGGCGAATATCTGCCAGTCGGAATTCTCAAGCAAATGCTTGTCAAAAGCCAGGAACAACCCCGGTTTCAACTCCTTGAGCGCATCGGGCGTACGTTTCTCGCGAACACGCAATATCATGTTCACATCGCCGCTCCACGACGATGCCACGCCCGACCCTTTCACGCGGGCATTTATAAGTTCTGAAAGGTCCGCGCTGAGTTTTTTCTGCGTTTCTGTTGCCTCCCGGGGATTCGGGACCTCCACAAAAAAGTTGATTTTCATAATTTTACAGAGTCACCGACTTTTATGCCGGTGCTTATTGGCATTGTTACACTTATATCCGTTATATGATTTCCGTCCTTGTCATTGGCATGGAGCACAAATTCGGCCTCGTCCAGGTACGCATCTGTCTGCGCGAAGACCACCAGCGAATTTATTCGCCGGTCCATCTTGCGTGCCCTCGTCTTGATCTCCACCCACGCCTTGGTGCGGTCGTACATTTTTACGACAATCCGGCGCGCCGGTTCGATGTCAAACTTCATGGTCCTGACATGCTCGGCCTTGTCTTTGATAATCGTTCCGGTCTTTTCAGCAACGACTCCGGTCTTTTCCATAATTCCGGACGCAGTCTTTTTCATTACCGTTCCGGCTTTGTCTTTGATAACGCACGCCTTGTCCAAGACAACGCCGGTTTTTTCCTTGATTTTATCGGCATTGTCCTTTACTTTCTCGCTGACAACAGCGACCGCTGTGGATAGGAGGAAAGGAATCAAAACTTATGACAGCATAATATGTTTTACGTAAATTTTGTCCGCGGGCACAATGTCCGTAAAGTCCGGAGCAAGTGCGTCTGACACAATAAGGTCCTGACGCACAACATTATCGCCTTGCATCAGAAACCAAATAACCGCGAGCTTGTCGGGAGCCTCGCAACGATTGAATGCAGCGACCTTGCGCGCGAAATCCTTGGGCATATCGGATGCGTTATTCTCCCGGAGGTACTCAAGGGCTTTCTCCGGTGGGAAGATGCACAGATCGTACTTTCCGGCGGTCAGTCCTGCCTGATTCTTATTTACAGCCTCATCCAGAATCTTCTCGTAAGACACGGGAGACATCAGAATTTTGCCGGGTGCGTCGGGTTCTGTCGCCGGCTTGCGCTTGCCCAGCCGGTACAGCAGGTATGCAATACCTGCACCGGCCACGGCAGCGGCGCTTATCAGTGTATAACTTAATATCGGGGTCATATTCAGCTTGCTACGCGCACTTTCTTGGTGTAAATCTGGCCTTTGTTTTCAGCCTCGACAATTTTGTCGTCATAGCCTTCGGCCTTAACCATTTGGGGATTGGCAACAGCAACTTCGCCCTCGCTGTCGGTACCTACGGTGTAGACCATTGCCTCTTTGTTTTCTACGGCATCGTCCACTTTTCGCTTGATTTCCAGGTACTCAGGGTCTTCCGAAATACCGTTTTTCTCAGCCTCAGCATGCATAAAGCGCACAAGCGAGGGTAACTTTTTGGGAGGAACAACTACCACAGTCTCCGGGGTGAAAGCCTTGGTCAGGGTTTCGCCGACATACTTCAGCAAA
>SFNC01000089.1 GCA_004554255.1 Bacteroidales bacterium | reverse complement strand
GCTGTGGACAATGATTCTGTTTATTGTACTCGGGACCAATGTTATTCTCGGATGGGTGCCCTTCCTGAATATTCTCATCGGTATTGCTATTGCTGCCGCCACAGTATTTTATGTTATGGAGTGCAACAAGATTTTCGGCAAATAATCTGCAGGAAACACAGTATAGATAAAGCCGTCGGGTCAGTTTGGCCCGGCGGCTTTATTATGCAGCTTATCAGTAGATTATTCTTCTTCGGAGGAGGAGGAGGCGAGGATGTCGCGGGCGCGGTCTATGTCGGCGCGGAGCACGAGCAGACGAATGGTGTCGTAGGGCGCGAGCGGCACGCCGAAAACGTTGGCCGTGGTCTCGTTGTTGAGGATTGCGGGGATTCCGGCTTCGCGGAGTTTGGTTAGGCCGATGTTTGCGTTAAAGTCGTTGTTGTATTCGGCGATAACGACTAAGTTGTTGTCTGTTTTCATGGTATTTACTTTATGTTAAGTTCGTTGAGTTTTTGCTGGTATGCGCGGGCGAATGCCAGGTGCGTATCGTAGTCGGTGGAGAAGTCGTGGTATCCGCTGAAGTCGCTTTTCGCGCACATATACAGGTAGTTATGGCGCGGAGCATTCAGCACGGCGTCAATGGCCGATTTGTCGGCGATGCGTATCGGACCCGGCGGTAATCCGTTTACGTTATAAGTGTTGTAAGGCGAATTAACGCCAAGCATGGATTTGAGTACGCGTCTGATAGAGAAGTCCTTAAGCGCGAATTTCACCGTGGGGTCGGCCTGCAGTTTCATACCTTTGTTCAGGCGGTTCAGGTACAGGCGCGCCACTTTGCCGCGCTCGTCGGCTTTGGCGGTTTCTTCCTCGGTGATGGACGCGAGTGTGGCCGTCTGTACCGGGTTAAGTCCCAGGGATTCAGCCTTTTTGCGGCGTTCGTCGGTCCAGAATTTATTGCGGTATTCAACGAGTTTGCGTATCACGCGTTCGGGCGAATCAGTATAGTAGAATTCGTAGGAATCGGGGACGAAAGCTGCCGGAAACCACTCTTTCCGGGTGAAACCCATGGTGGGGAGCAGGGTGTCGGCGGCCTCAAGGAACTCTGTCTCGCGCCATTCAAACTTGTCGGCAAGGCGCTCGGCCAGCTGGTCCATGGTGCGTATGTTGTTGAAAGTGACCTTGCGTGGTGTCTGTGTCCCGGTGCGAATCCGGTTTGCCACGGACCAGGCGCGGTCGCCGGGCTTTACCTCGTAGTAGCCGTGAGCGCGCCCCGCGTCGCCGTCGCGGAGCGAGAAGATGGTGTAAACCCTGTCGCCGAAGTCGTCGCCGAGGCTTTTGTGGAGAAGATGCTTCAGCGAGTCCTCCTCAACAGACTCGGGGATGTAAAGTTTTGCGGTGTCATTGCCGTCAAAGCGTTTGAACGCTGTGCTGTAGAGCCATGCGCCACAGCCGGCTACCGCAACAAATATTATTATGGCTGTAATCCGGATTCCTTTTTTCATACCTGCAAAATTAGCGAAATTTTTTAAGAAACAAGCCCTAATTATCGGGCTGTTAAATTTATTTAATACAGACGGGGGTATATGCGCCTTACGGCAAAAAATATTAACTTTGCAAACCGAATTACACATTAATATATAGTTATGGATAAAAACCCATCTTTCCGTATAGACGATGATAATGACGAGGTACGCACTGCTTCGCCCGACAAGCCATCTACTTTAGGTAATAAAATGGACGAGGAGGAGTACGAACGCCCCGCCAAACCCGCTAAGGATAAATCTAAGACTATCATGCTGGCCGTTATCTGCGTACTGGGGCTTGCCCTTGTAGGCGGCGGCACATATTTTCTGCTCACCAACAAGAGCCGCGACGAGGAAATAGCGCGCATCCAGGCCGAAAAGGAGGCCGCCGAGGTGGCTTACCAGGAGGACCTGGCCAAGCAGGATATGTCCAATCTGGAGAGCGAGTTCGCCGGCATAGAGTCGCCGCGACAGATGATAATCACAGACTCCGTAAAGCTCAGACTCACAGAGAAATACGATGCCGCAAAACTGGAGATAGAGAATCTGCAGCGCCAGCTTAAGGACACCAAAGCCAAGAGTGCCAAGGAGTTACAGGACTTGCGCAACCAGATTGCCACGTTGCGGGGATTGCTTAAACATTACATTGAGGAAATTAACAGACTCAATGCTGAAAATGAGGCGCTGCGCAGCGAAAATGCCGAGATCAAGGATGCCAACCAGAGGCTTACAAGCCAGGTGGAGCAGACTTCGCGCGAGAATGCCCATCTTACCGAGCGTATGACTCTCGCCGAGAAGCTGAATGTAACCGGTGTGAGCCTGCAGGCGCTGAACGGCAAGGGCAAAAATGAGAAGAAAGTGAAGAAAGCCAAGAAGTTGGCGGTGACTTTCACTATCCCGCAGAACAACTCTACACCCGTGGGCGAGAAGACCATCTGGCTGCGAATCACCACTCCCGAGGGCCAGTTGCTGGACGGCGGCGGTTCGTTCTCGTTCGAGGGCGGAACTCTTGCCTCAACAGCACACCGAACCATCGAGTACGGTGGCCAGGAAATCGGCGGAGTGACAATCTATTACGATGTACGTCAGGCTCTTAACCCCGGCGCGTATACTGTAGAGCTTTTCTGCGACAATTTCCGACTTAAGTCCACGTCGTTCACCCTAAAATAAGGACTGGATATGGACTGGAGCACGATTGTTGACACGCTGAATGCCACCGAGGTAAACACCTTGTCGTCGGTGTATAAGTTGCTGCTGTCCATGATATTGGGCTGCCTGGTGGGGTATCAGCGCAAAAAGCGCGGACAGACCGCCGGCGTGCGCACCTTCTCCCTGATTGCTATGGGCGCCACCCTGGCCATGATTCTGTCCATATATGTCCCGCAGGAATATTTAGGACTGAAGAACGGCGACCCCGGCCGTATAGCCGCACAGGTGGTTACCGGTATCGGTTTTCTGGGTGCCGGCGCCATAATTCAGATGAAGGGCAGCGTCCGTGGCCTCACCACTGCCGCCGGAATATGGATGGTGGCCACGATAGGCATGGCCGTCGGGGTGGGGATGTACTGGATCTCCCTGATAGCTACACTGATGATACTTTTCGTTCTCGCCCAGCTGGAGCGCTTTGAACGCCATATAAACATGGGTAACGAGGCGCGGATAATACGTGTGCGCGTAAACGGAATTGTGGACGACATCGAGCAGTATAAAAAGGCACTGCGCATGCACAAGGTAGTGCTCACCAATTTCTATGTGGATTATGACTTTGACGACAATATGACGCATCTGAACCTGGTGGTGCTTGTCCCCGAAAATGTAAACTATATCACTCTGTTCAAGACGCTTAAGACTGTATATTCTACAAAGTCCATAACTCTGTCAACACAGGTATCTATTTAAGACATGCATATTGAATCGCTTATTTCTGATCTGGCGTTCATTTTGCTCCTCGGAGCGGGTGTGACGCTACTTTTCAAGTGGATTAAACAGCCTATAGTGCTGGGTTACATAGTGGCCGGATTCCTGGCCAGCCCCCATTTCATGTATCTGCCGTCGGTGACTACCGAGCAAAACATTGACTTCTGGGCGCAGATAGGTATTGTGGTGCTGTTGTTCTCGCTGGGACTTGAATTCAGCTTTAAGAAACTGGTTAACACGGGAGCCTCGGCCATCGCCACGGCTCTGATAATAGTCTGCGGAATGATGATGGCGGGTTTTGCCGTGGGGCATCTGTTGCATTATTCCACCATAAACAGTCTCTTCTTGGGCGGCATGCTGTCAATGTCGTCCACAACGATTATCATCAAGGCTTTCAACGACTTAGGTCTTAGACAGAAGAATTTCGCGTCAATGGTTTTCGCCGTGCTGATAGTAGAGGACCTCTTTGCTGTCCTGATGATGGTGGTGCTGTCCTCTATCGCCACCAGCGACGGTGTGGAGGGCATGGAATTGGTCTACAGCGTTGCAAAGCTGGTATTTTTCCTGGTAATCTGGTTCCTGGTAGGCGTTTACATCATACCGTCTCTGTTGGGCAGATGCCGCAAGTTCCTCAATGAGGAAACGCTGTTGGTGGTGTCCATGGGCTTATGCCTGGGTATGGCCATTTTCTCAGTATACTGCGGATTCTCGCTCGCATTGGGTGCGTTTGTGATGGGCTCGATACTTGCTGGAACAAGCTATGCCGAGCGCATCGAGCATGTGGTGACGCCGGTAAAGGACCTGTTCGGCGCTGTGTTCTTTATTTCGGTGGGCATGATGGTCCAGCCGGAGGTTGTAGGGCAGTACTGGCCGATTATCCTGCTGCTGTCGGTGGTGGTGATTCTGGGCATGATTATTTTCGGAACTTTCGGAATGCTGGTCACCGGTCAGTCGCTGAAAGTTGCCATTCAGAGTGGATTCTCTCTTACGCAGATAGGTGAATTTGCGTTTATTATTGCCACTTTAGGCATGAGTCTTGGCGTACTTGACGCAACAATATATCCGATTGTGGTGGCTGTATCGGTTCTTACAACCTTTACAACGCCGTATTTTATCAAACTCTCGGTGCCGTTCTATAATCTGGTAGAGCGCCATTTGCCCGAGAAGCTGCGTTTCCTGATAGACCGCTATCATGACAGCGCCTCAGAGTCCGAGGTCCACCGTAGCGCATGGCGTGCGGCAGTGCGCCAAATATCCCTTCGGCTGATGGTGTACTCTATTATCCTGGTAGCCATACTGTTATGCTCGCGGCTATACCTTTATCCCTGGGCAAAGGAGCATATCCCGCATTTAGCCGAGACTGCCACAATGTGGCTCACGCTTGCGGCCATGGCGCCCTTTGTGGTGGCTCTGCTGCTGCCGCTCACAAAGGTAATCGGAAAGGGTGCGTCCGAATACGGACGTCCCAATATCGCCGCAATAGCGATGGCGCTGATATGCTTTATCGTGGCCAACTGCTTTGTTATCAACCTGATAACCGAGTACTCGTCAATGCGCTGGGGCTTCAGCTTTGCAATAGCGGCGGTGCTGATGGCTCTTATGCTGTTGTCGCACCGCGTGCGCCAAAAGATGTCCAGGATGGAGACGAAATTCTTGGATAACCTCAACGAGCGCGAGTTGCGCAGATCCGGCCGTAAGAGTAAGATGATCAACGACTTGCACCTTGCTTATATAACTGTAGGCACAGGATGCCCGTTTGTGGGCGAGCGTCTGAAAAACTCCAATGTGCGGTCGCGCTACGGCGTTAATATCGTGAGCGTGCAGCGAGGCTCGGTAACGATTACCATTCCCGGCGGTGAGCGCAGGATTTTCCCCGGCGATGTGCTTGGAGTGATTGGTACAGACGAACAGATAGAACACGTCCTGCCGCTGATAGAGAAGAACATGCCCGTGGACCCGTCGGAGGAAAAGCCCGTAGACTTCAAGCTGGTAAAGATCTTGCTCACCGAGACATCGCCGTTGGTAGGCAAAACGCCCCGTACCAGCGGTATACGCGACAAATACGATGGGCTTGTACTTGCCATTCAGCGTGGCGATGAGTACACGGATTCGGAGCCGGATATGGTCTTCAACGCCGGCGACATAGTATGGCTTGTCGGCGACCCTAAAACCCTCGAAACCCTCAGATAATCCCGGCCATTAGATGCACGTCATCCAGCCTCGGATAGCACAGTCACAACCTCCGAGACTATCATAAATTATATAAAGGAGGTACCTTATTTAAAGGAAGTGCCCTAACCCCGGAGGGGTTCCACTTGAGTAGCCCCATGTTGCGGGTGGAGGTACGACGACCGCTACATGGGGGGTAACGAGGCATAGAAGTCCGTGAACCCCGGAGGGGTTCCATTTGGGTTGCGCCGTCCAGATGCAACCCCCCCGGGGTTGTCATGTGCGGGTCGGGGTAACCCCACGTAGCCGGCGTCGTACCTCCGCCCGCTACGTGGGGCTATGCAGATGGAACCCCTCCGGGGGTTTGGCTCACATGTGCGGTGCAGGGTCACAATGACTGAAACATTTTGAATAGCCATCCTGCCGCGGAGATTACTGATTAAAAAATCGCCAAGGCGATTTACCTCAGCTAGCTCCTTAAACAACAATAAAAATTCGCTCTGCGCGAGTTTCACAAAACTCCTCAGCGCACTCAGCGTACTAAGCGCGAGATATAAAATTCCTTTGCGTGAGATGCTTACGTGTCCGCATAACGGCGTCTTGCCGCGGAGGCTACACGAGCGGAGCGGGGGCCGTCTGGGCGGCAGGATGCCGCCATTCCATTATTCCGTGTCGCTTAGTCCTAAACTGTTCGTTGACAGAATTAGTAATCTAACGCTCAGTAAAACCATTTTTGGACGTATATATTAGAAATAAAAAAGGCGTTCCCGGTGAGGAACGCCCTTTTTAGGGGAGGGTATGGAATTCAAAAGCTATATGCTATGTTATTCCGTGTTTAAGTATTACTGCAGTTTGAAGGTAACAGGGAGGTTGTATGTTACACGTACGGGCTGACCGTTGTTACGTCCGGGTGTCCATCTGGGCATCTTGCTTACAACGCGTTTTGCCTCGGCATCAAGAGCGGGGTGTTTGCCACGAACGACGTGTACACCGCTGATGTGACCGTCCTTCTCTACGATGAACTGTACGGTTACTTTACCTTGTATGCCTTCTTCCGAAGCGGCTGCGGGATAGTTGATGTTGTTGGAGAGCCACTGGTACATGGCTGCGTCACCACCGGGGAATGAGGGTTTCTGTTCCACCATTGCGATGTTTACAGGACCTTCTTCTTTGGGTTTCTCCACGGGGGGAGCTTCCACTACAACTTCTTTCTTAACCACTTCTTTGGTAGCATCTTCCTTACCTTCGTGGTTTTCGGCGCCGAGCTGAGCGGTGTTATCCAGTACTTCCTGGGTATCCTTCATCTTACGGTCCTCGTCAACAACTTCGGCAAGTACAACTTCAGTAACAGCCTGTGTGGCGGTAACTTCTTCTTCAACCTGAACTTCTTCGGGTTCGGGTTCGGGAATATCCAACTGCTGCTCTTCCTCTTCGGGGATGTCCTCAACGTTAGCGATGGTGGTCAGTTCCTGACCGGCGTTAGCGTTGACATCTTCCTCGGCGGGTTCGAACAGACCGGCGTTCTTCATCCACAGGAAAATCATTACCACTGCAAGAACAGCAACAACGATTATTACTGCGATGGTGTGGCGGCGGATAGAGTCGGCGCGGAGGGTGTATGCACCAAATTCCTTGTTTTTGCCCTGAAAGACTAAGTCAGTCCACTCTTTTGATGAAAGATCTACGTCTTTTGCCATAATTCTTTTCAGTTTTTAAGGGTTAAACAATAGGTCTCTCACTTGCGAACGTTGGGACGTTCAACATTCAAGCTGGGGTTAGCTGCACCAAATTTACGCAGAAGAGTGGTATCCTTATGGTCGGGTGCCTGGATAGAATATTTGCGGATCTGGTTCAGATTCAGCTCGTCGATAGCATAAATCAGCGACTCGTACGTAGCGTTGGGTCCGGGCTTGATAATCACAGTGGGGTGTTTGAGTTTCTCGTCTGTAGCGTTGAGCTTGGCGAGAGAGTCAAACTGCTGTTTTGTGATTTCTTTGTTGCGCCACTGAACTTTCAGCTTGTCGTAGTTGTCCATAGCCTCTTTGTGACGTGCGCGGAGTATTGCACGGATACCCTCGTTGCCTTCGCCTTCACCGGGTACGAAACGTTCCAGCTGGAT
>SFNC01000088.1 GCA_004554255.1 Bacteroidales bacterium | reverse complement strand
CTCCCTCCTCTCCAAATTATTCCTCTGCGAGAGTTCCACAGAACTCCCTCCGCGAGCTCAGCGTACTCTGCGCGAGATATAAAATTCCTTTGCGCGAGACTAAAATTCGCTCTGCATGAGGCTTAGCGCCCGGACTTTCGGATTACGATGTTAGCGGAGGGCGTTGCTGAGGGCGTCGAACATCAGCCGAGCCTGCAGCACGTAGCCATCGTTCACGAGGTGGATGCGGTCGCGGCTGAAGAGTTTGGCATCAATCCAGCGGTCCGAGCAGCCGTCACCGCCGGCAATAGTATAGAAGTCCCAGACCGGCACACCGATGCGGGCGCACTCGTCCTTAATCAGCTGAGCCACATGCTTGTTCTTGGCGTTGATGTCGTAATACGGCGACAAGGGCTTGTGGCCGTGGTTGCGGTTCTTCTGACACTCCATTGGCGTCAGCACCAGGAACTTGGCATCAGGGTTATAATGGCCCAACAGACGCACCAAGTCGTTTATGGAACGAGTAATCTCCGCATCGGACATGTAGGAAAATGCCTCGTTGGTACCCATTGACAGAATTATCAGGTCGGGGCTGAAAACAGGCGTCTGCTCGGCGAACTTGTCTATCAGCAGATAATCGTTGAAGCATGCTCCGTTATTGCCGATTGCCGAGTACAGCAAGCCCGGCTTGCCATTGTCCGTCAGCAGACCGTAAACACTTTCTCCGGCGGCAATATCGGTGGTAAGACTGTCAACTGCGACAGCTGGAGACACATCCTTCACGCCCTTGGACGTCAGCAACTTGGCATTGACGATGCTGTGGCCGGCACGTTTCGGATGCCATGTCACTGTTGTTTTCGCTCCGGGCTGTGCGGCGATGCCGGTAATACCCGGCCTTACGGGCCATGGCATCTTCAGCAGACGTGTCTGTGTAAAATCTTTGCAGGGCGACGTCGCGCTATAGTCGTGGCTCTGATTCGTCCCCGCCAGACGCAAAGGCATCATCAGGCCGCGGCCGGCATTGCCGTAGCGTTCCTGCAGCAGCTTTCGCAGCTCGTTTGTCACCATTTCGGCCTGGATATGCGAGTCGCCGATATGCAGAATACGAACAACCGAGCTGTCTCCGCCGGCACGTCGCGCCAGTTTCCCGGACAGCTCCGACCAGTCGGCGCCGTTCATCTCTATGCGGTTCGCCGCGGTGTTTATAAATTGAGGGTACTGCGCGCAAACCGTCATGGCGGTAATCACGGCAGCGCCGAACAGAAATATCTTCTTAATCATATCTTTCACGGTAAATAGTTTTTAGAATGATAGTCCAAATCGGAAATTGGCATAACTCATGCCCGGGCAGTTGCGCCTCTCATCTCCGGAATAGCAGTTTTTTCGTCCGTTATAAGTATATCCTATTATTATATGCGACGAAAAAGACTTGCTGTTTGCCAGCGTGACACCGAGTCCGATAGAGCCGTATGCCACCGTCTCCTGCGGGTCATTGTCAATATAGTTGAGCGCTACGCCACCACGTAAGTCCATGAACAGCAGACGCCTTGTCCGCGAAAAATCGGTGCGGAATATCGCCGCCACCGGAAATGTCCGCGACGAGTTTCCCACCATGATATCGGCCTCGGCGCCTATTCCGAAGAACCGCACCCACTGCCACTGGAAACCGAACTGCGCTCCGCAGCCCAATGTAGACATATTATGGCCGCTGCAGTCTATGGCGCCGCTGATATCCGCGCCCCAGGCAAATGCCAGCGGCCGCGCAGCCGACTTGGAGGGGGTATCAGCGACCACACGGTCCACCTCAACTTCCTCTACCACAACAGTATCCTGCGCCGTGGCGGAAAAACCGCATGTCGCTAAAAACATACCGGCCACAATTAACATTATTCTCTTCATCACGAACATATTATCGTATTTTTATGGGGAAGTCATTCAAATTTCAGTCTCAGGCACACCCAGCGCTCGCTCTCGGTGTACCCGGCCTCATACAGGCCATATTCCTGCGCCGCGGCAAGCACAACGGGGATATCCTCCACATAGAAGCCGCTGAGCAGCATAATGCCGCCGGGCTTCAGTGCCTTGGCGTAAGCGCCTATGTCTCCGGTTATTATGTTGCGGTTGATGTTAGCTATGAACACATCTGCCGGGGCAAGGCCCTGCAATGCCGAGGCGTCGCCGTTTATCAGCTTTATCTCCGGATGACCGTTTACAGCCACATTATCCACAGCGTTGGCGTATGCGAATCCATCAATCTCTATGCCGGTTACGTCCGTAGCGCCCAACATCGCTGACAGTATTGCCAGGATTCCGGTGCCGGTGCCCATGTCTATCACTGAGGCGCCCTTCAGGTCAAGCGTCAGCAGATTCTTTATCACCTGCGATGTTGTGGAGTGATGACCCGTTCCGAATGCCATCTTAGGGTCTATTACAATATGGTGCTCGGCCTCGGGAATATCCGTATGGAAACTGCTGTAGATAGCCACACGGTTACCTACCACTATGGGCTTGAAGTAGTTACGCTCCCACTCGGCGTTCCAGTCCCTGCCCTCCACAAAAGTATCGGACACCTCCACCGAGACAGGCATCGGGAAGTCGGCGATAACGCCGTCCAGTGCCTCACGGCTGAACAGTTTTTCCGGCACGTAAGCCGTAACGCCCTTTTCGTCAGGCACAAAACTCTCGTAACCGACATCGGCCAGCATTGCGGCCATCAGGTCTGTGGCGTCCTCGCAACACGGCGTGATATCCAGACGCACCTCGCGATAATCATTCATGGCTATGCGTATTATGAGTTCTTTTCTTCGTGTGCAAGCGCCTGCGCAAGCGCATTCGCCAACTGGTCGGGGCAACTGGTGCCGCGCCCGCGGCAATCCACACCGTGCAGCGTCTCAAGCACCAAACGCGCATCCTGGCCCTCAACGAGGCGACCTATGCCCTGCAGATTGCCGTTGCATCCGCCTTGGAAGGTTACATTATAGACCTTGCCGTGGTCTATGTCGAAATCAATATACTGCGAGCAGGTTCCGGATGTCTTGTAATGATAATGCATTTTGGGGATGATTGTTAGTGATTGACCGGTATGGTAACCTACAAAAAACGACCGGTAACTGCTACGCTATCAGTCGTTTATTGATTGTTTCCATTTGCGTGTGCTCGAAGCGGGACTCGAACCCGCACAGCTGCAATAGCCAAGGGATTTTAAGTCCCTCGTGTCTACCATTCCACCATTCGAGCGGATATTGACCCTGCAAAGATAAACATTTTTTTTATTCCACGCAAAATTTTGCTATTTTTGCGTTGTTATTCTTTTAGAATATGGCCGGAAATCGCTTTCCGCCCCCCCAAAAATCGGCTTAGCTATGACTGTCACAGAACTGAAAAACGAAATATTAAAGCAACTGACACCGACCGTCGGCGCCGGCGAGGCCACCGCAATGATGCGCGAGATGCTGTTCCGCCTGAAAAAGTACTCGCCCGCCGACATCGTCATTTACGGCGACCGCTCCGTCCTGGACCAAAGCGTGGAACTGGCGCGCGAGTGGACTCGCCGCGTCGTAGCCGGCGAACCGTTGCAATACGTCCTCGGCATCGCGCACTTCATGGGCATGGAGCTGTCCGTAACTCCCGCCGTGCTCATCCCGCGCCCCGAGACGTCCCAGCTCGTAGACATGATTACCGACGCCTTCGGCGCGCGTAACTCCCTGTCTGTCCTGGACATAGGCACCGGCTCGGGATGTATAGCAATCGCCCTCGCACGCGCCCTCACTTACCCCGATGTCACTGCCGTGGACATTTCCGAGCCAGCCCTGGATGTTGCCCGCGAAAATGCCCGAAACCTGCATGCAAACATAAACTTCATAAAGGCCGACGCCCTGAATCTGTCACTGCCCGGACACTTTGACGTAATCGTTTCCAACCCGCCGTATATCGCCATGGGCGAAAAAAAGAACATGGATTCGCGCGTGTACGCGCACGAACCGGCCTCGGCGCTGTTCGTACCGGACACCGACCCCCTGGAGTTTTATCGTGCCATAGGCAGATTCGCCATAGACGCCCTCAACCCGCAGGGCGCGCTGTTTTTCGAGATTAATCCGCTGTTTTCCACGCAGTTAAACAAGATGCTCGTTGCCCAAGGCTGGCACGATGTCCAGATTATCCGCGACTATAAAGGTAATTATCGTTTTGCTGTTTGTAGATTATGAAAACCACAATGACTCCCGAAAAGGCCCTGCTGAAACTCGCCGATTTATGCTCCACAGGCGAGCACTGCAAATGGGAAATGTACGAAAAACTGCGCAAATGGGGAATACAACGCTCTGATGCCGACAAGATTATAGCCAAGCTATCCGAGGGCAAATTCATTGACGACAGGCGCTTTACAAGGGCTTTCGTACACGACCGAATCACATTTCGCAAGCAGGGCCGACGCATGATTATGCGCGACCTGATTCTGAAGAGAATCGACAAGGACATTATCACCGATGCCCTGGCCGATATAGACCGCGACCAATATGCCGACAATCTCACCACCCTGATGGCCAGGAAGTTGCTGTCGTTAGGCGGCGACATAAACGATAATGATATCCGCAACCGCCTCGTCAGGTTCGCTGCCGGACGCGGATACGAGCCCTCGCTGATTTTCAACGCCCTTGAATCCCTCAAATAGCTTATTTTATAAAAATTGTAAGCCCGTCGTTGGCAAATCAAACCTAATTTCGTAACTTTGCGTAAATTTATGCTCGTATGAAAGTTATTATTGCCGGCGATGGTGAGACCGGGCAGCACATTGCCCGAATCCTTTCCATTGAAAATCAGGATATTGTCCTTATCGGCTCGGACCGCTCCCGCCTGTCCGAGCTTGATGCCGTTTATAACTTTATCACCTTCGAGGGCAGCCCTGTTTCAGTGGAGAACCTCATGCGCTGCGGCGCCGAAAACGCCGATTTATTCGTGGGCGTCACCCCGGACGAGACGGTGAACATAATCGCCGCTCAGTTGGCCAAAAGCTGCGGCGTCCGAAAATGCGTCGCCCGCATCGACACCCCCGAACTCAGCGACGGCCGCGCCGCACAGCTTATCAAAAGCTATGGCGTGGACATGACAATATATCCCGAAAAGCTTGCTGCTCTGGAGATTAAACGCTTCATCGCCAACAACTGGGTTAGCAAGTGGTTTGAGCTGCACGGCGGAAAACTCCTGGTGATAGGCGTTTACATCCGCGAGGGGGCACCCATCTGCAACAAACTGCTGCGAGACCTCCCCAACAACCCGCGACTCTTCCACGTCTCCGCCATCCAGCGTGGCAACGACATCATCATCCCGCGTGGCGACGACATGCTCAACCCCGGTGACACGGTATATTTCTGCGTCCTGCCCCAGGATATCCAGAACCTCGCCGGACTATGCGGAAAAGAACAGGCGCCGGTCCGCAGGATTATGATTACCGGTGCCGGACGTGTCACCGAAAACCTGCTGGAGGAACTGCCCGCACGCATCTCGGTGACGGTGGTGGACCCCGACATAGAGCGCTGCCGCCTCATTGCCTCGCGCTTCCCGCGCGTCGTCGTGGTGAACTCCAACTCCAACGACGTCACCACTCTTAAGGAAGAAGGCATCAACAACTGCGACATGTTCCTGGCTCTTACCGGCAGCTCGGAACGCAACATCGTATCGTGCATGGTGGCTCGCGAGCACCACGTCCCCCGTACGCTCGCTCGCATCGAGGAACTGCAGTATGCCCCTGAGGCCGAAAGCCTTGCCATTGACAAGATTATAAACAAAAAACAGCTGAACGCCGGAAACATCCTGCATCTGCTGTTAGGCATGGACGTTTCCACACCGCAATGCCTCTCGCTCGACAAGGCCGAAATCATTGAAATGAAAGCGGCACCGGGCTCGAGAATCACGTCAAAGCCTGTATTCAAGCTCGGTCTGCCCGTAGAACTCACCATCGGCGGCATCATCCGAGACGGCAAGGGCATGATGGTTGACGGTAAAACTCAGATTATGCCCGGCGACCATGTTATGGTATTCTGCCTCGCCGGCTCATTGACCAAAGTAGACCGTCTGTTCAGATAAACACTACTGTCTGCCATGAGCTCCCATTTGCATACCGGTTCGGTCATAAAGGTCTTCGGAAGGCTTGTTCTTATCGAAGCTGCAATGATGCTTATCCCGTTGATTGTCTGCTTGATATACAATGAGTCGGACTGGCGTGCGTTTGCCCTGGCAATGGTCATAACGCTCGTCGGCGGACTGGCGTCCGAATTCGCCACGCGGCACGTGAAAGTAAACCTCCGCCTGCGCGAGGGTTGCATACTCACCGCCCTTATATGGGTGGTGTTCTCGCTGTTCGGAATGTTGCCGTTCCTGTTCTGCGCGCATCCGCTGTCCATTGTCGACGCCATCTTCGAGACCGTCAGCGGATTCACCACCACCGGTGCAAGCGTAATAACCGATGTCGAGGCCCTCAGCCACGGCTTGCTGTTCTGGCGCGCGCTGACCCAATGGGTTGGCGGACTGGGAATTATACTGTTCATGCTCGCAGTGATTCCGGCTCTTAACAAAACTGCCGGCATCTCGCTGTTCAACGCCGAATCCACCGGAATAACGCACACCAAACTGCACCCGCGCATTCAACAGACAGCCCTGTCCATCTGGGGCATTTACGTGGGCATTACCATCCTGTCCACAGTTTTCCTATACATCGGCCCGCTTAACTTCTTTGACGCTATATGCCAAACAATGTGCACAATATCCACCGGAGGTTTTGTCACGCACAACGATGGCCTGATGTACTGGGATTCCGACTATGTTTTCTATGTCACCATAGTCGTAATGTTCCTCGGCGGCGTAAATTTCCTGCTCCTGTACGGCGTATGGAAGGGGCGGTTCCGCGAAATGTGGCGCAACGATGTCTTCCGCGCTTACGTCGCGATAATCGTTTTCGTTTACTTGTTCTTCCTCCTCAACGCTGTTTTGCGCGGACAGGCAAACGCCCTCCGCGAGGCTTTTATCTTCCCGCTTTTCCACATCATCTCGGCCTTCACCTCCTCCGGATTCGGAGTCCCGGGCGTGGCCTCATGGGGCTCTTTTGCGCTCACTCTCACCATCTTGCTGATGTTCCTCGGCGCCTGTGCCGGCTCCACCACCGGTGGCATGAAGGTAGACCGCCTCGTGGTGCTGCGTCAGAATGTAATAAACGAGGCCAAAAAGATGATTTTCCCAAGGCGCACATACATAGTTACGCTTAACGGTAACTCCCTGGACACCGGCCTGGTTTCGCGCATATCGGCGTTCGTAACCATATATCTGCTGCTGATATTGGCATCTACGCTCATTGTCACGCTCTTCGGCTTCAGCCTGGACCACAGCCTGTTCATCTGCACGTCTGCAACAAGCTGCAACGGACTCAGTTACGAATTCAGCTCCATCGGATACGCCTTGCTGCCAAACCCCGTAAAATGGATTCTGATTTTAGACATGCTGGCTGGCCGTCTCGAGCTTTTTACGTACGTCGTGCTCCTTGTTCCCTCTTTCTGGCGCAAATAATCCATCACAGAAATTCCGGCTCCCCACCCCCACACGGCAAAAAAAATCTCTTTTTTGCTGAACCTTTTTGCGCCCCGCATGTTTTAGACCCCGTTCCCCAATATTTGTTAATGCAGGGGCGGTGTATTTTCGAGGAAATTTCGCAAGTTGAAGAGGGAATGTAGCGAGCTACATGACCGA
>SFNC01000087.1 GCA_004554255.1 Bacteroidales bacterium | reverse complement strand
TTAAAACCTTTTCAAAAGCGCTAAAAACCAAACTTCATTTGTAATCAACCTTTCTAAATAATTTATTTAATATGACACAAGAACGCATACTTCTATGTCTTGCTCACATGGGCGGTAAAGAAATGGATTTTGTCACAGAAGCTTTCAAGGACAACTGGGTAGTACCCCTCGGCCCTAATGTGAATGGATTTGAGGACGATCTCGAGGCCTTTGTCAACAACTCTTTACCTACTCCTTCCATACCCGAACCCGAAAAACTCGATAAAATTGTTGTAGCTCTGTCTTCCGGAACTGCGGCAGTGCACCTCGCTCTTATTGCCTGCGGCGTTAAAGCCGGTGACGAGGTTATTGTTCAGTCTTTCACGTTCTGTGCGTCAAGCCATCCCGTCACCTATCTGGGCGCCACACCGGTCTTCGTAGACTCTGAGAAGGATTCTTGGAATATGGACCCTGACTTGCTGGAAAAAGCTATCCTGGACCGTATGGCCGTTACCGGCAAAAAGCCTAAAGCCATTATTCCCGTCGCCCTGTACGGTATGCCTTACCGTATTGACCGCATTATGGAAATTGCCGACAAATATCAGATTCCCGTTATTGAGGACTCGGCCGAGGGATTCGGCTCGCGATTTAACGGACGGATGCTCGGCACTTTCGGAAAATTCGGTATTCTAAGCTTCAACGGCAACAAGATGATCACCACATCCGGCGGAGGCGCGCTGATTTGCCCCGATAAAGAAACCGCACAGACAATCATGTGGTACGCCACTCAGGCTCGCGAAAGCTATCCTTATTACCAGCACGAGGCCATCGGTTACAATTATCGCATGAGCAATATCTGCGCCGGAATCGGACGCGGACAGATGCTCATTGCCGACGAGCACATCGCTCACCACATTCACGTTCAGGAAATGTACCGCGAGCTGCTTGCCGATGTCCCCGGCATTAAACTACACGAGGCGCCGTCGCCCGAATTCCAGTCCAACTACTGGCTGTGCACTATTACCATTGACCCCGAAATCAAGGTCAAAGGGCAGGAACGCGCGTACGCCGAAGTGGTTACCGGTGCCGTCGGTGGTGCTGCCGGTGTCACTCACTCAGCAACAACGGCCAAGACCGATCTCCAGCCCAACGACAATGTTGAGGCTATGCGCATGTATCTGAACGACAACGGTATAGAAAGCCGTCCGCTGTGGAAACCAATGCACAAACAGCCCGTTTACGCCTCAAATCCTGCTTATGTGAACGGCGTAAGCGAAGCACTCTTCCGCGTTGGCATGTGCCTCCCCGCTGGCCCGTGGGTTAAAGACGAGCACATACGATACATTGTCAAAAACATAAAAGACGCTATTGTGTCTAATTAAATATTCTATATGTCATTGAAAAAATTACTGATTGTCCCTGCACTGTTTACTGCTCTGTGTGCCACCGCACAACAGACTGAGACACCTCAGGACACACTAACGCGTTTTCAGGGCTCCTACGAAGCCGAGGTTACGGCTACTGTCAGCGACCGCGCCGGCCAGACCCCGTTCTGGCTGATTTCCAACCGCGGCGGCCTTGGCTCTGTCAAGACCGACTTCGGATATGTGCGCGGTGCAGTGCACACCATGGGCGCCATAGACCGCCACTGGTCGTGGAACGCCGGCGTTGACCTGGTAGGCTCCTGGCGCACCGAGGCACCGTTCCTTATCCGCGAACTGTACGGAGCCATCCGCTACCGCGATTTCCAGCTTACCGTCGGATCTAAACTCGAGTCGGACAGGCTGGTGGATCAGAATCTGTCGTCCGGCGACCTGCTGTTCTCCGGCAACGCCCTGCCCATCCCACAGGCAATGCTCAGAATGCCCGATTACATGTACATCCCCGGCACCAAGCATTGGCTCGGTTTCAAGGCCTACATAAGTTTCGGCTTGTACACCGACGGCGACTGGCAGCACAACTGGGTTAACCCCAAGCTGAAATACCACAAGGACATTCTGTATCACAGCAAGGGTCTGAGACTGAAAATCGGTAACCTTGACAAATTCCCCGTGGATTTTGAAGGCGGACTTGAGATGGCCGCACAGTTTGGTGGCAAGGAAATGCGCGGTGAAACTGTTCTGCGACAATTCCCTCACGGATTCAAGGACATTATCAAGATTATATTCCCCTCCGGCGGTGACAGCAGCGCCCCCATCGGCGAGCAGACAAATGTGCTGGGAAACCATGTGGGTGAATGGAGCGCACGCGTAAACTGGCACAAGCCCGTGGGCGAAGGCTCTATGCTGTCCCTGTACTATCTGCACTTCTTTGAGGACCATTCCATGATGTTCTTTGACTATGTATGGCACGACGGCCTGCTGGGCGTGGAAGCAAAACTCCCCAAGAACCCGTTCCTCTCCAAATTCGTTTACGAATATATGTACACAAAATACCAGGCCGGACCGGTATATTGGGACCACACTCCGGAAATTCCCGAGCAGGTAAGCGGTCTGGACGACTACTACAACCACGGCGTGTACGGAGGATGGAGCAACTGGGGCATGGGCATCGGAAACCCGTTGCTGATATCTCCGCTATGGAATAGCGACCACTCGCTGACCTTTAAATGTACTCGCGTAATATCCCACCACTTCGGCCTTTCGGGAGACCCCACTCCTCAGCTTAACTGGCGATTCCTGGCCACATACACTCGCGGTTGGGGGCGTTACTGGCAGCCGTACCACATTGTACGCAACAACATAAATTTCCTTGCCGAAGCTAACTGGCATCCCAAATCCTTGCACGGTTGGGGCGGCTCTATCTCGCTGGGTCTGGACAACGGCAGCATGGTAGGTCACAACTTCGGCGCAATGTTCACAATCAGAAAAACCGGCCTGCTATGAAACATTTTTGCATAATATTCGCTACTGTTGTAGCTTTTGCCCTCTCCGCATGCCATTATCACAATATTAATGGCGACCTGGACGGTAACTGGCGATTTCTAACCATTGAACAGACCGACGGTTCCGTAACGGAACCGGACGAGGCGTTCCTGGCAATACAGATGCACACTTTCAACATCCGGCTGTTTGGTGCCGGACGCTGTGCCGGTAATCTTTATTACGACAAGAAAGCCAAGACTCTGGCTCTGGAATTCCCTTACGAGCACAAGCTGTCGGCTATCGGATTCCCCAAAACGCCATGTACCGTTAATTTCCACATTGAACATTTAACAAAGGAACGACTGGTGATGCGCATGGACTCCAACAACGCCATCTACACCTTCGAGAAATTCTGACCGGCTGTCACCATAGCCGAATTCCCATAGAATTGCCGCTACAGTCATCTGCTGCGGCAATTCTTCTTTTTGCATACTCGGATTTTTTTACTACCTTTGTCTGTGGAATAGCCCGTGCCGTTCCTTACACCTTAATGTAACTTACACATGAAACCCCTACCAACAACATCAGCCCTATTGCAACGGTCCATTCGCGAGAACTGGAACCGTCTCGCACTGACAGACTTCAAAGGTCAGTCGTTCCAATACTCCACAGTAGCACGAAAAATAGCCAAACTACATATAATGTTTGAAGCCGCAGGCATCCGCAAAGGCGACAAAATAGCCCTTTGCGGACGTAACTCGGCACACTGGGCCACCGCTTGTATCGCCATTATCACCTATGGCGCCGTTGCGGTACCCATTCTGCACGAATTCAAGCCCGACACCGTGCATCACCTCATAAACCACAGCGACTCCCGCATCCTCTTTATGGACAGCACCGCCGACGACAACCTGGACCGCGAGGCAATGCCGGCTCTGGAAGGTGCGATCCTTCTGTCCGACTACAGCCTTGTAATGAGCCGCAACGAACAGCTTACCAACGCACGCGAGCACCTCAACGAGCTTTTCGGTCGCCGCTATCCCGAACGCTTTACTGCCGAAGATGTTGTCTTTAAAGACCGTGATGCCGACGAGGTCGTGCTCATAAACTACACCTCCGGCTCCACCGGTTTCAGCAAAGGCGTTATGCTTACCGAGCGGAATCTATGGTCCAATATCACATTCTGCATAGACGGGCTGGACTTTCTCCAGGCCGAAGACCAGATGATAAGTATGCTCCCCCTGGCACACATGTACGGCCTGATGGTTGAAATGTTCTTCCCCTTCTGCCGCGGATGCCATGTCAATTTCCTCACACGTACACCGTCGCCAAAGATTATCATTGACGCGTTTGCCGCTGTCAAGCCGCGCGTAATCATAGCAGTGCCGCTGATTATAGAAAAAATCATCAAGACCCGGATATTCCCGTTGCTGGACAAACCCGTAATGAAACTGTTGCTGCACGTGCCGTTTGTGGACGACCATCTCCTGGGAAAAATCAAGGACAAACTCACACAGGTCTTTGGCGGAAACTGCGAGGAAATGATTATCGGCGGTGCCGGCCTGAACAAGGACGTCGAGGAATTCCTGCGCAAAATCCAGTTCCCGTTCACAGTGGGATACGGAATGACGGAATGCGCTCCGCTCATCTCATACGCTCGCTGGTTCAAGCAGCGACCGCAGTCCTGCGGCTGTATCGTAGACCGCATGGAAGCACATATAGACTCTCCCGACCCCGCGAACGTCCCCGGTGTGCTGTGGGTGAAGGGCGACAATGTGATGAAGGGCTATTACAAGAACCCCGAAGCCACAAAGGCCGTATTCAACGACAAGGGCTGGATGAATACCGGCGACATCTGTCAGCTTGACAGCGACGGATTCCTGTACATCCGCGGCCGCGACAAAAACCTTATTCTCGGCCCCTCGGGACAGAACATATACCCCGAGGAGATTGAGCAGAAGCTGAACAATATGCCATACGTGAGCGAAAGCCTGGTGGTTGACGCCGGCAGCGGTAAATTGCGCGCTTTGATCTATCCCGACTTTGACAATGCCGAGAAACAAGGCCTCACTTCTCAGGACGTGGACGAACAGATGCGCCTCAATGTAGACCAGCTGAACACGGAATTGCCCGCATATTCCAAGATTTCCGAGACTAAGATTATGTACGATGAGTTCGAGAAGACTCCCAAACGCTCCATCAAACGCTATCTGTATCAAAAATAAACAATTATGAGGTGGGAACAACTGATTAACGACAAACGCCTTGGCCTGGAGAACATTGCCGCACCAGGTAAGGGAGGGCAGCGCACCGACTTCCGCCGCGACTATGACCGACTGGTGTTTTCATCGCCGTTCCGCCGCCTGCAGAACAAGACCCAGGTGTTCCCGCTCCCGGGCAGTGTATTTGTACACAACCGCCTGACACACTCACTGGAAGTAAGTTGCGTGGGCAAATCCATGGCCGATTACATAGCAACCGAGCTGCGCACCGGCAAATACAGCGGTGAGCCGTGGGTGAATCAGCTTTACCACCTCGGCGACATTGTCGCCGCTGCATGCCTGGCACACGACTTGGGCAATCCGCCTTTCGGACACAGTGGCGAAAAAGCCATCTCCACATTCTTCAGCGAAGGCGAAGGACGCGTTCTGCGCGACCGCCTCACCCACCGACAGTGGGCCGACTTCACCAACTTCGAGGGCAATGCAAACGCCCTGCGGGCTCTTACCCACAGATTCAACGGCCGGCGTCCCGGCGGTTTCTCAATGACTTACACCACCCTGGCTTCGATAGTAAAATATCCTTACACCTCTGACCTCGCCGGCGAAAAAGGTAAATTCGGATTCTTTATCTCGGAGACGGACACTTTCTGCAAAATCGCCGATGAGTTAGGCATCAAACGGCTCGACGCGCCCGAAGGGTCCTTGAGATTCGCACGGCATCCGCTGGTATACCTGGTGGAGGCGGCAGACGACATCTGCTATGAGGTTATGGACCTGGAAGATGCCGCAAAACTTAAAGTGCTCACCTCGGCCGAGGTTATTGAACACCTCATGGCTTTTTTCACGCCCGACAGACAGGCAGAAATGCAGGTGACAATGGGTCGTGTGGATGACCCTCACGAGAAAATATCGTACCTGCGCTCCTGCGTTATTGGCACTCTTGTGGACCGCTGTGCCAATGTGTTCATAGAAAACGAGCAGGCCATCCTGGACGGCGAATTCTCCGGATGTCTGCTTGACCATATCCCGGACTGCGAACGCAACGCCTACCGCACCCTCACACGCCTGTCCTGGAACAAGATTTATTGTGCCCGGGATGTTGTGGATATAGAACTTGCCGGTCACCGAATCATCACATTCCTGCTGTCAAAACTTATTCACGCTGTAGTAAATCCCGAACTTAATTACTCGCGGCTACTGCTCTCGCAAGTGCCTCAGCAATACGACGTTCACTCACCGGACCTGTACCTGCGCATTCAGGCTGTCCTGGACCATGTATCGGCCATGACCGACGTATATGCCCTGGACCTATACCGCAAACTGAACGGAATGAGCTTACCCGCTGTTTAATATAAATATGAAACGTATACATACTCTCCTGCTTGTACTGTTTTGCTGCGTTACCTGCGTCAGCGCCGGCGTATACACTCCGGAAACAGTACCTAATGTGCAATTACAAGACTCCACTCGCCTGGTTTCCAATCCGGACGGTGTAATTTCGGCGCAGGCCGAGGCCAAACTCAATACCATGCTCCGTGACATTCGCTCGGTCACCACAGCCGAACCGGTTGTGGTCATGATAGACGACATGGCTCCGGACTACGACATTGACAGCTTTGCCACGGACCTCTTCGGCAAATGGGGCATCGGCAAGTCGGATAAAGACAACGGCCTGCTGATTCTGGTGGTGAAAAACGCAAAAAAATACTGTATCAGAACCGGTTATGGCGTAGAAGGAATGCTGCCCGACGCGCTGGCCGGACGCATCCAGAGACAATACATGCGTCCGGCATTCAGGGAAGGTGATTTTGACACCGGCATGATAAATGCTGTTGCCAAAATACAGGAAATTATGACCGACCCTAATGTCCGGGACGAGCTTCTGAGCAACGAAGAATCTGAAAAGAATGATCTTACGTTGGCCGATTTCCTGGAAATGTACCTGATTTTCTCCGTTGTACTCACACTTGTATTGCTTTTGTATCTTGTTTATAAAGTAAATACGACAAAAGGCATGGACCGTCACGACCGTTATCTGGCCATGAGGTCAATCCTTCCCATATCCAAATACATGTCCTTCCTGTGCCTGGCATTCCCGCTTATAGTATATTTCCCGGCCAAGGCAATGCTTGAAAAGTGGCGCAACGGAGTACACAAATGCCCCAACTGCGGTACACGCATGAACAAACTGGACGAAGAAACAGACAATAAATACCTGACACCCGCCCAGGACACCGAAGAACGCCTGAATTCTGTGGACTACGACGTATGGCTGTGTCCAAACTGCGGAGAAACAGATATTTACGCTTATCGCAACCCCACATCCACGCTAACCGAATGCCCGCAATGCCACGCCCATGCCGTGCGCATGGTACGCGACCGCATTCTGCGTCAGCCATCGCAGAGCCATAACGGTCAGGGCGTTAAGGAATACCAGTGCCTGAACTGTAACCACACATTCGGAGTCCCCTACACTATTGCCAAAACGGCTGCTCCTCCCGTGATAATAATTCCCGGAGGCCGCGGCGGTGGTTTCGGCGGCGGCGGCGGATTCGGTGGCGGCGGATTCGGTGGCGGAATGACCGGCGGAGGCGGTGCTTCCGGCGGATGGTAAGTAACTCGCATCAGCTAAGACCCCGTTCCCCAATATTTGTTAATGCAGGGGCGGTGTATTTTCGAGGAAATTTCGCAAGTTGAAGAGGGAATGTAGCGAGCTACATGACCGATG
>SFNC01000086.1 GCA_004554255.1 Bacteroidales bacterium | reverse complement strand
GCTCGGATTTTGGACTTTCGTTGTCGCGGAATGCAGTGGCCAGGATAGCTCGTTGAGCCTTGGCCGGCATCTTGTCAAACATTTCCTTAAGACGTGTACTGCCACCGGTGAAGATTGACTCATACATTATGCCCTTGAGGTCGTTGGCGGCCTCCGCTGAAAGATTGCCCTTGCCGTCAAAGGCACTCCCATATTGAGTGTTGGATATGTAACCATGTTTATTCATCCAGTTCAGCACCTCAACGCCGTTGGCATCTACAAGCTGGGCGAATGTGGCCTCCTCATCAGACGAACGGAGCAGAAGATTAGCAAAAGTTCGCATATCCTCTCCCATCTTCTGAACGGCATTTTTCGGCTTTATACGCTCAGTGCCGCCGCTCTCCGTGTCCTGCGACACATACTGTCCGAGAGTTATGGCATCATCATCCGACACATCAAGCATATTCACCAGCACAGGCTGTTCAAAGGCGGCAATCGCTTCCGGCGTCAATCCAAAATCATCTGCGTGACTGATAAGATACTGCTTGTATTTGTCAACAGACTGTGGAAAACGCTCATACATGATACGCAGCGCCTCACCGCGGTTGTTGCCCTGAATAACCTCTCCGCGGCTATTTACGGTGGGAGCGCCGGTGTAAGCCGTAACGCTTGACGTGATTTCCTCGGGTCGGACTGCCGATGCTATCTTCTGGGCAGCCAAACGGCTTGCGGCATCCGTTCTCTCTTTGGGCTGCGCCTCGTCCAGGAAGTGGGCCGGGTTACGCTGCCCGTCCCGGTGGCTCGGCTGCAACTGTGATGCTTCTATGATGACAATATTGCCCTTTGGCATCACATCATCGCCAAACTTAACTTCTACCGAATTGCCTAATGCACGGTTGTCTATAATGTCAGGGCGGTCAACTTTCTGCGGCCCGTAACGGCGGTAACCACGGGCGCGGGCATCGGCCGGTGCGTCCACATTCCAGTCGGGAATGCCGTTGAGCGCCTCACGCTCGATGCGTTCAGCTTCTTCCCTATCGGCTTTCAGTCGTGCTTCTTCCTCGGCTCGTTCTGCGGCCAGACGACGTGCCTCTTCCTCCTGCTGTGCGCGAATGGCATCCTGTCGGCGTTGCTCTACGCCCGCCATCTGCTGCCACATATTATACTCAGCCTCAGCATGCGCAAGCGCCGCCTCAATCTCATCCTGCGATTTCATGATCTCAGACGCTGTCTTCCCCTTGGGCTTCTGCTTTTGGAGATTCTCAAGCTCTTTGCGCTTATTTTCAGCCATCATGTCCGCCACTACTTTGGCCTTTACTACATTTCCACCCCTCGACTCCACAAGGGCATCCCAACCATGCTCCGGGGTTTCGGCCTGCTCAAACATAGGCTCTCCATTTGCATCGTGCGGCAACCGCTGCAACGGCGTCGCCTCTGAGCCATACCCATTTCCCTCAGTATTGGGGCCGCTTTCGGGCTTTTCGGGAACGCCCTGCGCCTCCATCGCCCTGCGCTGTTGCTCATATTCGTAGGCTTTAAGGCGACCACGCCATTCATCGGAAATGAACTCGCGCCCTCGTAGGTCGGTTATAGCATCGTTGAGGAAATCATCGGAAAGGCCCTTTGATACATCTAATCCCTGTTCATAGCCTCGGTTATATGCCTCCATATCTGCGATCGCAGGCGCATCAGGCTCTCCGGCACCTATTTGTTTTGGCACCGTACCGAATATATTCATCTGCTCCGCGTCTATCTGCTGATATGCGGCCTGCAGCTCATCCTGCGGGTTAATGCTCTCGCCAATCTTATTTATCTGGTCAGGTGAAGTAAACTCATACTCTCCGGTCTGCGCGTCCATGACAACAACGCTCTCCGACGAGTTGCGCACATCAACAGCTGTGCCATCTGGTAACATGACTACATTACCCTTGACAACGTACACTTGCCGGTCATCAACTTTCATAGTGGCGGGAATAACCATGCCGCTATCCTTGTGGGTACGCTTGCCAACCGACTGCTCAATCTCAGCACGCTTGCGGTCGGCTGCCTCATTAGATGCATCCATTACACCGTCAAGAGCCGCCTTGGAGTTTATGTAGTTCAGGACGGCCTCCTGCTGGTCAGGGGTGAGCTCGGCATCATTAATCAATGCCCACGGATTTTCGTTTATATGATACATATAGTACTCAGCCTCAGCTCCAAACGCGTCCTCGCACATCTGACGCGCCTCCTCCATGCGCAAGGCAATGGCGTCCATTTTGGCCCGTGCTGTCGGGTCGCCCTGCTCGTGACGTTCATAGAGATTGCGGCTTTCTTCGTACACTCTATCAGCATCTGCACGCAATTCGGCGTCAAAGCCAAGCAACTTGCCCGACATCTGCATACGCCACGCGCGACGACGCTCCTGGCGCAACGCCTCGCTCGTTTCAGCATCCATCTGAGCAGCCTCTGCATTCCATATCTCCGTAGCGCGACGCTGGCGCTCAACCTCACCGTACAAACGTTCGAGATAATCGCCGACCGCCGCCTGCTCGTCTTCACTGCGTAATTTTTCGGGCTTGCGCAAAGCGCCATCAACATCCACGCCATAGCGCTCAGCAACATCATTGCGAATATTCTCGGGCAGCAAATGCTTGTACTTCTCGGACAGTTCAGGAAGGTACGCATCCACCTCATCCGCAATCTCCTTCTCCGCTCCCGATAATTCCTCGCCTCGAAATCTCTTCATGTAAATGTTCTCAACAGCCTCCTCCGGCATCCGGTGACGGCGGCCCACGGCCTCCTTCACCTCATCAAGAACCAACAAATCCACAGCGCGGGACGCACTCTGTTCGCCTATCTCCACGCTATTCAACTCCGACTGGTGGCGCAGATCGGAGATTTCTCCTTCCGCGGCCTTACGACTCTTAAACTTTCGGCTCGTGACAACGCCTCCATGCGCATTGGTGGACTCCACAATAACGCTGCCATCACTATTCTCAACAGTACGGTAACCCATTATCGTGGACATCGGCAATGTGTGGTCAGTCACAATGAAATAGAGCTTAGCGCGCACTGCCTCGCTCACTCGGTCATCACGCATCAGCCGCTGCATAACCTCATAACCATCCAGCTCCGCAGGCACTCTATCGCCACCTACAGTCTCCACATCGGCGACAACATCTTCGGATTCGCCTTTGTCGGGCCTCTTAGAACCGACAGCCGCATCCTCGCGTCCAAACAAATCCGCAAGTCGGCCATAGCCGGCCCTGCGCAGCTCGGCTCGCTCACCGCTGGTCAAAGCCTGCTCCGGCTTATCAAACAACGCCGACAGACGAGCCTTTAACCGGGGTTCAAACCGGCCACCTTCACCGCGGATGGCCGATAGTGTCTGGGAAACAGTATTCGGCAGACGCTTTAACGCCCCATGTGCATGGAAACCGGCAACAACCGCCGCATTATCAAGTGTCAAATCCCAAAAATCCTGCTCATTCTCCGGGTCTGCATATTGAACCGTCGCCATGGCTATACCTTCCGCAAATGGAGAGCCGACAATCTCAGCACCCCTCACCGCGCCTTTGGCTACGACATTCTTTGTGCTGCGGACCGCTTTGCCCATCACATTACCGTATAGACCGCCTGCAATACCCGTGACTGCGCCAAATTTCAATCCATCCCACATGGACTTACCGACGGTACCCCAGTCAAAACCGACCTTGCCGCCGTTACCGTCATTCATATCACGTATTGCCGACTGGTCCACTGCCGAGCGTGTTCCCTCGTAAAGTCCAAAACCTACACCACCGCCTACTATTCGCGATGTCAAGCCCCCGACAAAGGTCTGCGCGGCATAGCGCTCCGCAACATCTGTCGCAGCATTCTTTATCATGCGCTTACCAATTCCGCGGGACAGCCCTCGCGCAAGAGCGCCTCCCGCCATGTTCGCGCCCATACCGAGCAAATCCGAGGCATAACCAAGAACGGTGCCCGAAATGTCAGCAACCCTATGTTCGCGCCCATACTCGCCGCGAGCCTCCTGCTCAGCTGCATAATAACCCGCGGACGCATCCGCCTTCGCCTTATTATGCATGAAATGGAATGAGCCAACGCCATGGTCGGCCAAACTCTTTAAAATATGCTCAGCATTACCGTTCGGGCCCGTCTTTTTCTTCAGGCGGCCATAAACTTCATTATAAATATCCGCAACAATATACTCGCGCGCCGCAGCTGTAAAACGGTCCTCTCCTTTTTTGACCTTTACGTCCGGGGTCTCCTCGGGGTGCGCGCGGAACCAATCGCTCAGAGCCTTTAAGCGCGATGAGCGGAAATGCTCCGGCAAACGGTCATAAACCTCCCGAGACATACGTTCAGGATCAAATCGCCTGTAATGCTCGCGCAACTCACCCATCATACGCTCCTGCGTCAAATCATTATTCTGGGGGACGATCTCATCAGTGAAAGCCGACGCAAGCGACTCGGCAAGGCCCCGGCTTCGGCGCACACCGCGACGTGCGGACTCCTCATCGTCGGCCTTAGCCTCAGACCACACAGCGTCTATTGTATCATACATCGGAGCAAGTGCATCGTACATCGCCTGCTGTTCAACATCCTCACGCTTGCCCACGTCAAGGCCATTCTCTTTCATGCGGTTCTCAAACTGCTGGCGCAGTCTCACAGTACGCGATGCCGCCTCCGCGCGGTCCGCCTCCATGGGGTCGGTCGTGAGCCGTCCATCCGGCAGCATCCACTCGGTCACAGCCTTACCGTCAACATATTTAACACCGTGAGGTACTACGCGGTCAGCATTGTTATTGGTCGCGGCATCCGGCTGTGCGCCCTGCTGTTTCGCGCCTTCCGATGTGCCGTGCGTAAGTCCCGGCACCTCGGTGGGCAACCCTTGCATCTGTGCCGACATGCGTGCCGATTTCTGCTTGTCGCGGCCTGCCTGGGTGCTGCTCTCCACCTTGCGGTTGAATGCGTCCGTTATCGTCTTGGATGTGTCCTTAAAGTTCTGTGTTGTCTGCCACGCACCATGCATGGCTTTTATACGGTCGTTTACCGATGGCTTCCAGCCGCCACTATTCACTGCTCCCGAGACGGGCGCTGTCTGTGCCGGCGCCGTTTCTTCCGGTGTTGTCTGCACGGGCGCGACATCCGTATCTTCGGCCATGGCACGGCCGGCCTTAAGGCCTTGCTCTATCGCCTTTTTACCCTGATATCCTACCGGGTTATCCGTGGGGTGCAGGCCAAGCCAATCGGCGAATTCCTCGTAGGTATCGCCCACATCGGCACCATCGGCCTTAAACGCGTCCCATACCGACTTGCGGTTTCGGTAACCCTCGTCTCCCGGTCGGTAAAACCAGTCGTTGAACTCGTTCAGAGTGCCTACGTCGGCACCGTCGGCGGTCAGCGCATCGTACAGTTTCTTTGTATTGTTGCTTACATTTCCCATAGTGATATTCGTGTGTTTATTTTATTTGGCGTGTATGGAGATTTTACTCTTCGCGCTCTTCGCGCTCTTAGGCTTTTCCGTTTTAGACCTCTCGGCTACAGCAATAGCCTGCTTCTTCTGCTCTTTATTGGGCTTGCTGTAGTCATTTCCGGCATCCTCCCGTACTTCTTCGGGGAGCCCTGAAAACTCTCTGTCAATATTGCTATCGGTTATAAATCTCATATTGCCATCGCCGTCTTCAACGTAAAAACCTTTATCACTGCCAGCTTTACTGCCCTTACCACCTTTACCACCTTTGCCGGCTGACGGCCGTGTCCTGTCATTCTTGCGGGCGGCAGACCTATACTTCTCTGCCTGGGCCTTTTTAGCGTCAATTTCAGCCGCGTTTTTTTCGGGAGCGTCATTGGCATCCTCTTTGGCCTTACGCGCTTTGCTCGCGTAATAATTGGCTTCCTCGTCAAGTTTGCGGGCCTTCAGCGGGAATAGCTTATCTTTTCTTGCGGCCTCTTTGGCGGCCTCCTTAGCTTTGGCCATTTCGGTCTCAAGCGCGCGCAACCCCTGCTCTTTGTCGGCCTGGGCCTTGGCTATTCCAAGCGCATAGCGCAGGTGCGCGTCTCGATTCTTTTCTCGCTCGGCACGCGCACGCTCAAGAGCAGCTCTGTCGGTTTCCGACATGGATTTCTCATGGTTATACCCGTTGGGGGCGTATTGCGTTGTAAAATACAAATTGCTCAACGCGCTCAAGCCATCGGTTATGGCATATATCTTCCTTCGCGAGCGCTCGCGCCGTTCACGTCGTTCGCGGTCTTCGGCACTCTCCAGGGGTGAAAGAGCCTCCATTGCGCGCTGGTACACGTCAATGGTGTCGTCGTAAGGCTTTGCCGCCTTGCTGCGCATCTCATCGGTGACAGTGTACTTGCCGTCAATCTCAGCGTCTACATCAGCATCAACCACAGGAGTCACGACCTTGTTGATAGCCTCGTTGATAGTCGCTGTCGCAAGGTTTCCGGCAGTCGGAGTGGTGGTGGCAGGTTTGGCCGCGGGTGTCACGGGTGTGCTTGCCGGAGTGTCCTGCGCGACGGCCGGTTGAGCCGGTGTCGTAGGCTTGTCTGCGGGTGTCACGGGTGTGCTGTCCTTAGTGTCCTGTGCGACGGCCGGTGCCGTTGTCGCATCCGCATCCGTTCTGCGAGGAGTGCTGGAGGTGCCGGTATTCACACCCATGCCCTGCTTTTCCTTGTCATCCTTTCCCATTTCCGGTGCTGCTTTTTATTAGTGACGTTGGGTCAAATGCCGAACCAAGCGTACCCATACTCTGTGCGAATCCTTGCGCGGCCTGGGTGATTGCATTGGCCTTGTTCATCTCCAGGTTGTTCAGGGAGTCTTGGATAGAAGCATCGCGCTGTAGATATGTATTCTCAATATTGTCTTTGCGAGCCTCACCTGCGGTGGCTATTTGCGACGCAGCCTCCGCGAGAGCCTGACTGTTGGCCGCCTTCGTAGCCGCGAGGCTTTCCTCCGTGGCACCGCCCACAGCGGCCATGCCCGCCGCCTGCCGGTTGCGGTTCTTGATGTTTTCAGCGGTCATCGTGAGGATGCGCTGTGCATCAGCGCGCTGTGTGGCATCTTCATTGTAGCGGCGGTCAAACCAATTTTGGTTGGCCTCGCGTTGCGCGTTGAGGTTCTTTTTTACTTTCTTCATTGCTTGGCTGGCCTTGATGCCGCCGAAAATACTTCCGGCTGCTCCGACCGCGCCGCCTATTAATGATCCAATTCCTAACATAAATTTTTATGGTTACCAATTCAATAGTTATAATTTGATTGCGAATTTACACCGCTATCTTTGCATTACACTTTTATGTATTGTGTAACTAACAAAGACTACCAAAAACTACTATAGTATGGCACGACAGAAAAATGACGGCAGAGGTCGCCTTGGAGGCCGCCAGAAAGGTACGCCAAATAAAACCACATCGGCATTCCGCAGCTTTATTGAATCTCAATGGCGGCAATACCAGGAGAGCGGACTCTTTTCAAAAGACATCGAAGAAATGGACCCGGCGACAAGAGCCGTAGTCATGGAAAAATACGCACAGTATATCGCTCCGAAAATGAAAACAGCTGACTTAAATCTGACCCAGGCGGTGACACTAACCATCGAAGACAGACTTCGTGAGCTTTCGGGCGAGGAAGAAGAAACAGATGAATGAAAGGTTGGTTTTAGAGGTTTATAAATTTGGGATTTGTTTGATTTTTCATTTTTGTTTGATTGTACGATAGATAGCCGGTTCGCGAGAATAGGCTATTTTTTTACCAAAACCGAACCAAACGTAAACCAAACATAAACCAAACACGAACCAAACATAAACCAAACACGAACCAAACGTAAAC
>SFNC01000085.1 GCA_004554255.1 Bacteroidales bacterium | reverse complement strand
CATCGGCACCTACGCCGAAATCACCTCCAACCAAGGCCAGCCGCTCACGATCAACTACCCCTACATCAACGGCAAGAAGATTTACCTCAACGGCAAGCTTACCTCCAACTTCACCGTTGTTAGCGCAAACGAAATCTCCATGTCCACCTCAGCAGGCGACAAGGTGTTCATCTCGCTCGACGGCGTAAGCGCACCGACCCCCACTGGCATCGCCCCTTTTCCCGCCGCAACCGAGATGAGCGTATCGCTCCTCGGCCGCACGCTAAGCGTAACGGGCAAAGACGTTAAAAGCATCCGCGTGTACGACGCCGCAGGCCGCACCATTCAGAAGACGCGCCGCAGCACGCTCAACCTCAACGGCATCGCCGCAGGTACGGTGCTCGTGGAAGTGACGGCAGCAGACGGCACGGTCACCACGCAGAAGCACATCCTCAAATAGTTTTTGAGAGAGACATACAATATTATAATATATACTCCCGAGCGCACCGTCTGATGCGCCCGGGAGTTTTTTTGCCTCACAAGTAAGGGGCGCAATTACAACAATTCAAAGAGAAATTGCACTTTTCAAAATGTATTTTTAAGAAAATTTCGGCTTTTAACATCTTTTACCCCCCCCGATTGCTGACTTTCAAAATATGTTTTAAGTTTGCAACGGCATTTAATGCATTTAAGTTTCTTTGATTCTTCATCTAAAAACATTACCATGAAAATTTTACGATTTTTTTTAGGAGGGACACTTTTGTTCCTTTTGGGGGTATCGCCTGCGCAGGCGCAGACCAACTTGACGGGTTACAGGCCCACAGAACGCGTGACCGCCTTGGAGGACGGTGCCACGTACATGATTTACAACACTGCCTTTAATAACGGCACACAAGACCGCACGGGCTTTATCAGCAGCGCCGCCAGCGGCTTCGGACACACGGGGGATGCCCACCCGAAACCCTCGGCGTTCAGCACCGTGTCGAACACCTATCTTTGGAAGGTGACGAAAGGCAGCGCCGACCACAGCTATTATTTCCAGTCGGTGGCAACGGGCAAATACGCCAGCGCCACAGGCACATACACCGACGCAGCACAAAACCTGATCTACGTGCAGGATTGGGCCACTTCTTCTTGCCCGAAGCCAAGTGGCACAACTTTCAAATCTGAAAACCACGATGGCAGCACCACCCTTACAAGCGAATTGACGGAAGTCAGCGGCGTGTGGACGATTTGCGGCACATCGGTCTCTTCAAACGGGCAATCGAACGAGAGCGGCGACTGCTGGAACGGTACGACGAGCGGCTGGACGAAATGGGGCGCGTCGCACCCGTTTGCTTTCTACAAAGTTGAAGAAACCAATGTGGTCATCCCAGCTAATATCCCTGTGCCGGGAAAGACCTATTATATCTATTGCGACAACGATACGCGCCAATATTTCTACAACGACAACGGCACGCTGAAGGTGAGCAACGGCATCACGAAAAATGCGGAGCTTTATAAGTTCACCTGCACTTCGTTTGACGGCACATACCATCAGTTGCAAAACGTGAGCAGCGGCAAATATTTCGGTTTCAAAGCTTTCTCTAACGAGGGCTATAACTTGACCATTTCAGACGGCGTGCCCTCGGGCACGACTGCGCATATCTACTGCAATGCGGCATCGAAATATCTCGTGATGAAAAACGACGGAGCGTTCGACCAAGCAAGCGGCAGCAATTATGAGAAGGGCAGTTCGGACTATTCCGCCAATTACGTTTTCGTACCCGTAGAGGACGTGCCCGTGCTGGAAGTGGGCGGCAACCCGCTGGCAGAAGCCACAGCCGCGTGGAACGGCAAGACGCAAGCCCTCCCCGCAGCATTCGCCTTGACCGACGACGAGACCATCACCGCGCCGACCCTCAGCCTCAGCCTCGGCAGCGCGGCTTATAATTTCGGCGGGTTCGTGGATTCGAGCAGCAACAACGTGGGCGCGACGGTAGACGTAAGCAGCCTTAGCGGCACCGTTTCGTACACGGCCGTTATCACGCCGAATATTTTCTCTGAAAACTATGGCGACAAATGGATCCGCGTGCGCAACTCGCGCCACAATGCCTATGGCTTCGCCCTCCTGAGCGACACGCCCGCAGCGGAACAGAACATCGATACGGAAATCATCGACGTTGCTTCGGAGAACAACCTGTGGTGCTTTGTCGGCACGCCCGACAATTTCAAGATGTACAGCAAGAAGTCTGCTTCGCTGGTGATAGCCCACGACGGCACGCCCGCAAATGACGAGGCCGTGACTTTTGCCGAAGCCTCGGCTGAAAGCGCCGCGCAATCATGGGCGTTGAAGGACTACACGAGCGATGCCGTGGCGGGATATTCCATCATTCCCGCAGGCAACACCCAGAACATCGGTCTTAACCCCCATGGAGGCGTGGGCAATGTGCTGAAATTCTACGGCAACGGAGACGGCGGCAACCGCTGGTACTTTGAAGTAATCGACACGGAAAAATATCTGACGCAAAACATCACGGTGGACGGCACAGCCTTCGATGGCAACGCCGTTGCCCAACTGACCTACACGGTGAACGGCACCAGTTCCGTGGCCACCATCACCGGCGCGCAGAGCAGCAAAGCCTATCTGCCTGTCGGCGCAAGCATCAGCCTCACTTCCTATACGTACCGCGGCTTCGACCTTACCGCCTGCACCCTTAACGGCGCGGCTTACGACGGCAGCGAGTTCACGCTCGAAGCAGCCGGCGAAAACGCGCTCAACCTCACCTATACCGCCAATGCCGACCGCATGCTCTTCAAGACGCCCGATGCCAACGGCAAGCCTTACCGCATTCCCGCAATCGCCACGGCCAAAAACGGCCACATCATCGCCGTTGCCGACAACCGCCCCTGCGGCAGCGACGTGGGCTACGGTGAAGTAGACCTGAAAGCCCGCATCTCCAAAGACAACGGCGCAACGTGGGGCACGGAGTTCTTCATCGCCAACGGTACGGGCATAGAGGGATCTCCCGTGGCATTCGACTACGCTTTCGGCGATGCCGCCATCGTGGCCGACCGCGAAAGCAACAAGGTGCTCGTGCTCTCCGTTTGCGGCAAGACGGTTTGCGGGAACGGCAATTACACCCTCGACTCCAACAGCAACCCGAACCGCGTGGCAAAAGTTGTGGGCACATACAATGAAACGTCGGGCGAATGGGAATGGACCACGCCTGTGGAAGTGACCGATAAGTTCTATCCCCTGTTCGTGAAAAACGGGACAACCGTCACCGTGGCTTCGCTCTTCGTAGGTTCGGGACGCATCATGCAGAGCCGCGTGGTGAAGAAGGGCGATTACTTCCGCCTCTATGCCGCCCTTTGGACAAAGAACCAAGGCAACCGCGTGGTCTACTCTGACGACTTCGGCGAAAACTGGAACATCCTCGGCACGGTGGACGACCGCCCGGCATCGAGCGGCGACGAACCCAAGTGCGAGGAACTGCCCGACGGCACGGTGATCCTCAGCAGCCGCAAGGGAAGCGGACGCTACTTCAACCTCTTCACGTTTGCCGATGGCACCTTCACCACGGGCACCTGGGGCACGGCCGTGTCCAGCAACAACGTATCTGGCGGCCTCACCACGAGCGACAGCGGCACGAACGGCGAAATCTTCTGCCTTAAAGACGTGCTCAACAAAACGACGGGCGCAAAGGAGACCGTGATGCTGCAATCAGTACCGAAAGGCACGGGGCGCAAGAACGTTTCCATCTGGTATAAGGTGATAGATTCTGCCACGCAAACGCCCACCTCTTTCGCCACGGGCTGGACTTTGGGCAAGCAAGTGAGTTTCCGCAACTCCGCCTACTCCACAATGACCTTGCAGCAGGACAACCGCATAGGCTTCCTCTTTGAAGAAGAGCCGGGCGGCTACACCATCGTCTACACGCCCCTCACCATCGACGACGCAACGGGCGGAGCATATACCGTCTACAACGATTCGAACCGCGTGGAAGTGGCCATCAACACCTTGGCCGAACCTGCTTTGGCCATGACTGGTGTGGGCTACCCCGTCGCAGGAGGAAGCAGCCGCGCCGCCCTCGAAGCTGCCAAGACCGAGGCCAGAAACAGCACGGGCGACATCGAAACCCGCCTCGCCGACCTCTCTTCGGCTGTCACGGCTTATAAGTCTGCAACCTCTGACATTCAGATGCCGGAGGACGGCAAAACCTATGTGTTTACCAACGTTCATCCTACCGCAGGCAAGAATTATATAAACTATGCGTCCACGGAACTCACATTGGTAGCAAGGGGAACTGGCGATGCCAACGATTTGCCCCAATCTGCCAAATTCACCTGCCACGTTGTAAATGGCCGCTACATGTTTGTCAACAACGAAGGGAAATATCTGATTTGGAGAGGCTCCGCTGCCGGGCAAAATAGCAACAAGGGCTATATGGACGCGTATGACGCAACACACGGCACATTATTCGTGGAAAAAATGGCATTGAACGGAACTAATACTGGGAGTGCTTCGTCTTTGGCAGATCTATTCGGCTACGTATGTTTCGGCGGCAAGAGAGGAACGACTGACGTTTGCTTTATCATTTCAGCCAATTCCACGAGTTCGAGTTTCAACCAAGACACGAGCAAGTTTCTCCGATACAATTCAGCTCACTCCACGGCATTTACGTTCGAGGAGGTCGATTATGCCAACCACCCCACCCTGCTTGAAATTCAGGGCAGCAAGATTTCGGGCATCGAGGGCGAAACGCATATCGGCACATTCAGCGCACCGTTCGAGACCGAGCTTCCCAACGGCGTAAGAGCCTACTATGCATCAGCAGCCAATGCAAACACGGGCATCACGCTCCAAGAGATTACCGGCACAGTGCCCGCCAATACCGGCGTAATCATCACCGCCACTACGGCAACCCCGGGATATTTCGCCCCAGCAACAACGGTGACAACAATCGAAAATAACCAATTGAGCCACACTGCGGGTGCCGCCCACACCATTGTTGAGAACGACTATATCCTTGCCACGTCCAACGGCGTCACCGCCCTCTACAAGGCAAGAGTCGGCGGCAACAACCTGAAAATGAACAAGGCATTCCTCAATCTCGGCACTTCTCTCTCGCCCTCATTCATGCTTAGCTTCGAAGATGCGCTCACGGGCATCAGCGGCATTGAAAACCATGCCGATGCTAATGGCGGCAACGCCCCTCTCTACGACCTCAGCGGCCGACGCATTGCACAGCCCCAGCGTGGCGGCATCTATATTCGAAGCGGCAAGAAAATCTTTGTGAAGTAACCCAAAACTCAAAACTAACAGAACCATGAAAAAGATATATATTTCTCCTGCTTGCACCGCCTACGAGTTCTATCAAGAAGGTTTGCTCGCCGTCTCGGGTATTGGCGTAGTTGAGGAAGTGGTTGATGCCGAAAATGCCGGCACCAACAAAAAGAAGACCGATATTTGGGGCAACGAACCCAAAACCAGCATTTGGGAATAACCATGCCCTAAGCGAGATAGACAAAGGGACGGGCGAACTACCGGGCAGCGAAGCCATGACAAACAAAGAACGTCCCTATTGGGAAGACTCTAACGACGACAACACTTGGGAATAAGTCGTTATCACTCATGCATCGACGACTCGTTTACTTGTAAACTCGTCTACCAGTAAACAATGATTATATGAAGAGCCGGGAGGACGCGCATGTCTTCCCGGCTCTTCTATATTCCTTATACGCTTTTACGTCCTTAAAAATGCGACTTCCCACACTTTTAAGGACATAAAAATGCGAAATTCCACATTTTTCAGGACGAAAGCTTGTTTTTGCAGAGATATTTGCACTATCTTCGCAGATAATTCACATACAAATCAAACAGCACGCCATGGAAAGAGAAGCAATCAGGCAATTAATCGAGTGGAAAGAAAAGGCGAACCGCAAGCCTCTGATCATACGCGGCGCAAGGCAGGTGGGCAAGACTTGGCTGATGATGGAGTTTGCGCGAAAGGCATACAAGCAATGGATATACGTGAATTTCGAGGACGAGGAAATGCTGAAAAACGTGTTTGCCCCGGATTTCGACATCGACCGCATACTCACGGCACTCGGTTTGCGCTTCCAAACGCATATCGATGAGCGCACGCTTCTTATTTTCGACGAGATACAGGCTGCGCCGCGTGGCGTTACCTCCCTGAAATATTTCTACGAGAAAGCACCGCAACTTCACATAGTGTCAGCAGGGTCTCTACTCGGCATCGCCATGCACCGCAGCGACTCGTTTCCCGTGGGCAAAGTGGACTTCCTGAACTTGCAACCGATGAGTTTCAACGAGTTCCTCACGGCTACGGGCCACGCCACGCTGCTGGCACAGATAAAAGGCGGGGAGTGGACTTCGCTCGTCTACGTTAAGGACCGTCTGAAACAGTTGCTGCGCACTTATTATTATGTCGGCGGAATGCCGGAGGCCGTGAAGACCTATCAAGAAGGACTTGGCTATGACGAAGTGAGGCGCGTGCAGGACAATATACTCATGTCCTACGAGAACGACTTCTCCAAGCACGCCCCAACCAGCGAAGTGCCGCGCATCAGAATGGTGTGGCACAGCATTACGAGCCAGCTTGCCAAGGAAAACCGCAAATTCATCTATGGCGCGTTGCGGCAGGGGGCGAGGGCTAAGGACTTTGAAGTAGCCGTGGAGTGGTTGCAAGATGCCGGTTTGGTGCATAAAGTAAACCGCACCAAAAGCGGGGAACTGCCATTGAATGCCTTTGAGGAGTTTGGTACTTTCAAGTTGTTTATGCTCGACATTGGCCTGATGTGTGCGATAAATAAGATACCGGCAGATGCAATATTGCTCGGCAGCGACATCTTTTCGTCATATCGCGGAGCCTTGACCGAGCAATACGCCTGCCAGCAATTGTCGGGGAGGGTGGACTTCTTATATTATTGGTCGGCCGACAACTCCCGGGGTGAAATAGATTTTCTGGTGCAAAAAGGCGGGTGCGTTGTCCCCATTGAAGTGAAAGCGGAAGAAAATCTGAAATCGAAAAGCCTCGCCGCTTTCGTGGCCCGCTACCCATCGCTCAAAGCTCTGCGTTTCTCCATGTCTGATTATCGCGAGCAGGACTGGATGACCAACGTGCCGCTCTATGCCATTGGCGGATTATATGACAAATAGAAAGGCAATCGGGCGTTTCTTGTGGCAGTCTGTCGGTAAAATCTCTTAAAACGTCTACAAAAAGCACGCCTGAAATAGCAGAAAGTTGCCTATTAGGGAATAAAACTGTAACTTTGTGCGCAGAAAGTAGGGGCGTTCTGCAGAACGCCCGCCGTGTGTGCCGCATGGCTCAACTAATGCCGTCAATCATTTGCATAATGTCGACTGCACTCGGCATATCCAGAACGAGTTCTGCTCTGCGCTCGTTTGCACGACATTTTTCCGGGCGTTTTGCAAAACGCCCCTACCCGCCTTGATATTTCTCAACCAAAATACATTTTTTCTCCATGAAACGTTTTCTTAAATTATGGCTGTGCCTGGTGTTCGCGGCGGCGATGCAGGCAACGGCGCAAACGGGCAAGCCTGTGGTGCATAGCTATGCCTTCGACGACAACGGCATTCTCACCGGCATGTCCGACAACGGGCTTTGGGCCGTGGCCTACGCCACCAATTCTTCCAACACGCTGATCCTTGAAAACCCGCGTCTCTTGGGCGTGGATAGCGGCACGGAGTTGCTGCTGTCCGAAGGTTACGAAGAGGGCGAAAGCCTCAACTGCGGTGCCAACGATGTGACGAACGACGGCAACGTCGTGGTCGGCCGTTTCGGCGGTCTGCCTGCCGTGTGGCGGCGCACTGGTGAGACCTCGGGCGCATGGACGCAGCTGCCCGTCCCCG
>SFNC01000016.1 GCA_004554255.1 Bacteroidales bacterium | reverse complement strand
CAGTGCTTTAGCCGCTGTCGTTCAGTCACGTAGCCCGCTACGCTCCTGAACTCCAACGCCTAAATCTCCTGAAAATACGACGCAAATATACATCATCTACTTTATGTGAGTAACTTAACAAAAAAATCACCGGGATTTGCGGCGCCTTGCGGGGCACTGCGAATCCCGGATTTTTGTGTTTTATGCCATTTATTTGATTTTTTCGATAAAAAATAATGCGGTAGTATGGTTTTCTTTTGGAAATTTCATAAATTTGTATTCTAAACCTTTCAGTCATGCAAGTAGATCCGACCATAACATCCGAAGAAGACCGTATAATTGACGCCGCCTTCCGCGATGTGCTTAACGGCTATCTGGCCAGCAACCACCGCAAGAAAGTGGAGATTATCGAGCGCGCCTACAAGTTTGCCCGCGAGGCCCATGCCGGCGTGCGCCGCCGTTCGGGCGAGCCGTATATCCTGCATCCTATAGCTGTTGCCAAGATAGCGCAGCAGGAGATGGGCCTGGGGTCGACGTCTATATGCGCGGCGCTGCTGCATGACGTGGTGGAGGACACCGACTATACCGTTGAGGATATAGAGCGTCACTTCGGGGCGAAGATAGCGCAGCTTGTGGAGGGACTCACCAAGATTTCGGGAGGTATTTTCGGCGACAAAGCGTCGGCGCAGGCCGAGAATTTCCGCAAGCTCCTTCTCACCATGAGCGAGGATATCCGCGTGGTGCTGATAAAGATGGCCGACCGTCTGCACAACATGCGCACCCTGGGCAGCATGGCGCCCAACAAGCAGTACAAAATCGCCGGCGAGACACTGTACATATACGCTCCGCTGGCACACAGGCTGGGTCTGTTCGCCATAAAGACCGAGCTGGAGGACCTCAGCTTCAAGTACGAGCACCCCAGTGCATGGGTGGATATTACTGAAAAGATAAAAAAGACCGAGGCCAAGCGACAGGCCATTTATTCGGACTTTTCCGCGCCGATACGCGAGAAACTGGACTCCATGGGTCTGGAATACGAGGCCAAGGCGCGCCTGAAGTCGTGCTATTCCATCTGGCGCAAGATGGAGACCAAGCATATCCCCTTCGAGGAAGTGTACGACCTCTACGCCGTGCGTATAGTGTTCGAGTGCGACGACCCCGCCAAGGAAAAGCAGATATGCTGGAACATCTACGCCGCCATCACCGACCTGTACCGGCTGCATCCGGAGCGCACGCGCGACTGGATATCAACGCCCAAGGCCAACGGCTACCAGGCTCTGCATCTGACGGTTATGGGTCCGGACGGAAACTGGATAGAGGTGCAGATACGCTCGCGGCGCATGGACGAAATAGCCGAGAAGGGCTTCGCCGCCCACTGGAAATACAAAATCGGCGAGGGCGAGGAAGAGAGTGAGCTCACAGTATGGCTGAGGACCATCAAGGACATTCTCGACAATCCCGAGCCCAGTGCCATAGACTTTCTGGATACGCTAAAACTGAACCTCTTCGCCTCGGAGATAGTGGTGTTTACGCCTAAGGGCGAGCTGATTACGCTGCCCACGGATTCCACCGTGCTGGATGTGGCGTTTACTCTGCATACCGAGTTGGGACTGCACTGCATCGCCGGCAAAGTAAACCATAAGCTTGTTCCACTGAACTACCGTCTCAGTAGCGGCGACCAGGTGGAAGTGTTGACATCGCATACGCAGAAACCGCAGGCCGAGTGGATGGACTTCCTCAAGACCGCCAAGGCCAAGAGCCGCCTGCGCGCGGCGTTGCGCCGTGAGCGTCAGCCGGTTATAGCACGCGGACAGGTGATGCTTGCCGAGTATCTTAAGCGCAACAAGCTGCCGTCGTCGTCGGCGACCAATGCCAAGCTGCTGGAACGTGCCGGACTTGATAATTTCGATGAACTGCGTTACCGCATAGGCGCGGGCGAGGTGGTGCTCGAGGACTCGTGGGCATCAAGCCTTCTGCCCGGTGCACCCACGGAGAAAAGCATACTTAAAAGCCTGTTGCGCAACACTATAAAAGTTGCGACTTTCGGAAAGGCCGGCAAAACGCCGTCCGAGAGCGAGAAGAAGGAAGTAGAGAAAACGACCGAGACCGAGCGCCCGAAAATCAACACCAAAGAGGTTTACACCCTGCGCTATGAGGACGGGACGCCCAATTTCAAAATCGCCGACTGCTGTTGTCCGATTCCCGGAGATGAAGTGTTAGGATTTATCGACGACAACGGCGAGGTGGTGGTGCACGCGCTGACGTGTCCGCGCGCGCTGGTGCTTAAGGCCGGTTACGGGCCGCGTATACTGTCCACGCGGTGGGCGGTGTCGTCCGGCAAGTTCCTGGCGCATGTCCGCGTGGAGGGCATAGACCGTCACGGCATTCTGCGCGAGATAATCGGCGTTATCTCCACACAGCTGGACATAGACCTACGGCGTCTGGACATTGAGGCCACCGGCGAGATTTTCCATGCCGACATGTGGGTGCGCGTGGAGGAAGTGTCGGTTGTGAACATGTTGTGTGCTAATCTGTTAACAGTGGATGGCGTGGAACGCGCATCGCGAATACAATAAACAGGACTAAATGAAGAACGGTAAAAACAATATATTGCAAAGGGCACTCATAGCCTGCGGAATGCTGGTGCTGCTGGTATATTTCTTTCCGCACCCCAGCGTCAGCCATTACAAATTCGAGGAAGGCCGACCCTGGAATTATGCCAAATTGATAGCGCCTTTCGACATACCCATCCATCCGGATTCGGCGACCATCACCGAGGCACTGGACAGCCTGGATAAGGCGTTTGTGCCTGTGTATGAGCGCCGTAGCGTCAGCGTAGACTCCATGGCCCGCATCATAATGGCGCGCGTGGCCGTGGCCGACGAGCTTACCTCCAACAATACCACCGGGCTGGCGACATTCGTCAACAAGTATATCAACAGCTTTGATTCCCAGATGATTACGCTGTTGCGCCATGCCTACTCGCGCGGAGTGATAAAGGACTCTCTGCCGGCGCCTTTCGACCGGTTTACGCGCACTTCCGCGAGGATTATGGAGAACAAAGTATTGCGCGAGGTGCCCACGCGCAACTTTACTACAGTCGGCGCGCTGGAGCGGAAACTGGACTCCATCGCCGGTGTCAACAATTGCCGCCGACAGTTGCGCAATGCCGGTCTGCGCGACCTCCTGGTGCCGAATATCGTCTGCAATATCGCAGAGACCAAGCGCCTGTATGCTAACGACAAGGCGCTGATTACCATAGACCGCGGGGTTATACAGCGCGGCCAGACAATAATCGACAACGGCGCCATAGTCTCTGCGCAGGACTATACCAACCTGAAGACCTACGAGCAGCTGCTGGCCGGACAGGCCGGCGAGTCGGAGCGCTCTGATTTCCTGATGCTGCTGGGCCAGATTCTTTATGTGGCCATAATGATTGTGGTGCTGTTGGGGTACCTGCTGTACATGGAGCCGGATATCTGGCGCGATTTGCGTGCTATTCTGTTCATGCTCACCATGATAGCCGCCAATTTCCTGTTGGGCGTGCTTGGCGAGTACGTGTTCTCCGGCGCGATATGCGTGGTGCCGATGCTGATAACGCCGATTCTGATTCTGGTGTTCTTCAACGGCCGCGTAGCCATGGTTGTCGCCGTTGTGCAGACCTTGCTGTGCGCGGGACTTACCACCACATTCGCGCTGGAATTCATCATGATACAGTTTGCCGGAACAGCGGCAGTGATATTCTCGTTGCGCGACATCACGCACCGCTCGCAGATACTGCGTGCGTCGCTGTTTGCCGCCGTGGGCTATGTGGCGGCGTATTTTGCCGTTCAGTTGATGATGAACGGGTCCTTTAACGATTTCTCGTTGCGGATGGTGAGTATGCTGGTGCTCAACGCATTACTGGTGTCGCTGACTTACGTGCTGATGTTCCTGGTAGAGCGCGTATTCGGATTCATATCCAACGTGACCCTTGTGGAAATAGCGGACAGCAACTCGCCCTTGCTGAGACAGCTCAGCGACGAGTGCCCGGGCACGTTCCAGCATTCCATGGCCGTGGCCACGCTTGCCTCCGACGCTGCCGGTAAAATCGGTGCGAACCCGCTGCTGGTGCGCGCCGGAGCGATGTATCACGACATAGGCAAGATGTCCAACCCGATTTTCTTTACTGAAAATCAGCATGGTGTCAATCCCCATGACGGGCTCAGCCCCCAGCGCAGTGCCGAGATTATAATCAGCCATGTCCCCGAGGGTCTGAAACGCGCCGAACGTGCGGGTCTGCCCGGGGTGATGCGCAACTTTATCCGCGAGCATCACGGCGCCGGCAAGGCCAAGTACTTCTATATCACGGCATGTCGCCAGGCACCGGAAGGTACGGAGGTGGATCCCGCTCCATTCACATATCCGGGCCCCAATCCGCGCAGCCGCGAGACATCCGTGCTGATGATGGCCGATGCGGTGGAGGCCGCGTCGCGGTCGCTGAAAGACAATACTCCCAAGTCCATAAGCGAGTTGGTGGACCGCATAATCGACGGCCAGATTGCCGAGGGTCTGCACAACGATTCGCCGCTGTCGTTCCGCGATGTCGGCGTGATAAAGAAGGCCTTTGTCAAGCGTATCATGACCATGAACCACACGCGCATCAGCTATCCGGACGCTCCCAAGCCCTCTGCCCCGGTGGCTCCCGTGCCGCCGACAAGCGTTGAGGACGGACCTATCCGCATTGACGGCGATGACACGCCTGCGCCCAGGCAATAACCAGCCCCCCTTTTACGTTATATATTATAATGTATAGGAACCGAATCAGAAATTTATGCGCACTGGCAGTGTTGCTGACGGTGGTGGCGGTGCTCTGTGGCTGTAACGCCCGCAAGAAGAATACCGCGCTGTCGCGTCAGTACACGGCCTTCATAACCCGTTACAATATCCACTTCAACGGCGACAAACACTATACCGAGACGCTGGAGGATATGGAAAAGGGCTATGAGGACGATTATTCCCAGATGGTGTATCTGCACCCGGCGGAGGCCAAGAACAATCCCAAGGCACCCCAGCCGCAGGGCGATTTCACACGCTCGATAGAGAAGGCCCAGAAGGCTATCCAGCTAAGGTCAATCACCAAGAAACCGGCGCGAAAACGCGGCCGCAGCAGCGACCCCAAATACAAGGCGTGGCTGAAACGCGACGAGTATAACCCGTTTCTGCATAACGACTGGCTGCTGATGGGCCGCAGCCAGTACATGAACGGCGATTTTTTGGGCGCGGCTTCCACGTTTTTCTATACATCCAGGCATTTTTCGTGGCTGCCGAATACAGTAGTTGAGGCAAAACTCTGGCAGGCACGCAGTTATCTTGCCTTGGACTGGCTATTCGAGGCCGAGTCAATCATCACCAGAATAAAACCCGAAGAGCTTACAAACAAGACGAACCGCCTGCTGTACAATCTGGACTTTGCCGAGCTGCGGATAAAGGAAGAAAACTACCAAGCGGCTGTGCCATACCTGAACGAGGCTGTGAAACTGTCGTCGGGCGCGCAGAAAACCAGGCTGCAATTCCTTGCCGGACAGGTACTTGAGCGCATAGGCGACAAAACTGCGGCGTATAATATGTTTGGCAAGGCGGCATCGGCGTCGTCGGCCTCGTACCGCACCAAATTCAACGCGCGCATCAAGCAGAGCGAGGTGTTTACCGGTACGGACATAGAAAAAGAAGTCAAAGCCCTGCGGCGCATGACGCGTTACGACCGCAACAAGGAGTATCTGGACCAGATATACTACGCGATAGGCAATCTGTACCTGTCGCGCCGCGATACTGTGCGTGCCATGCGCAGTTACGAGGAAGCTGTGCAGAAAAGCACCCGCGGCGGCATAGACAAGGCGCTGGCACAGATAAAGTTAGGCGGTCTGTATTATGACCGCCGGGAGTATGAGCTGGCTCAGCCATGCTATGCGCAGGGCGTGCCTTTGCTGCCGGACAACTTCCCGAATCTGCCGGTGCTGAAGCGCCGCAGCGATGTCCTTGACGAGCTGGCGGTGTACTCGCAGAACGTGAACCTGCAGGATTCGCTGCTGCGGCTTGCCTCCATGGATTCCCTTAAACGGTCCGAGGTGATAAATACCATAATTCGCGAGCTTGCGAAAAAGGAAATAGAGGAGGCCGAGGCGGCCCGACGCGAGGAGTACGAGGCCAACAAATCGCAGAACGAGGCGCAGATGAACCAGAACAACAAGGCGCCTCAGCAGTACAATATCAACACTGACGACTCGTGGTATTTCTATAATACACAGGCACGTAACTCCGGACGTCAGGAGTTCCAGCGCCGCTGGGGCTCGCGTAAGCTGGAGGACAACTGGCGCCGCCGCAACAAGGCATCGTTCAATATGGATGATTTCGGCTCGGAGTCGTCCTCGTCGGAGTCTGCCGATGCTGATTCTACGTCCACCGAGCCTAACGAAAACGAGATGACAAAGGAGGAGCGCGAGCAGATGAAGCGCGCCGACGACCCGCATTATCCCGAGTATTACATGAAACAGATTCCGTTCTCGCCCGAACAGAAGGAGAACGCAAATAATATTATCCAGGAAGGACTGTACAACATCGGTGTGATACTGAAGGATAAAATGGAGGATTTCCCGGCTGCGGAATCTACTTTTGACCGTCTGCTCAAGGACTATCCCGACAATATCTATCGCCTGGATGTGTATTATAACCTGTATCTGATGTATATGCGCATGGGCGATACCGCGCGTGCCGAGCAGTACCGTCAGCTTATTCTGCATGACTTTGCCGACTCCAAGTACGGCCTGGCCCTGCGCAATCCCGATTATATAGAGAGTCTGCGCAACATGGAGAAAGAGCAGCAGGCGCTGTACGAGAACGCCTACGATGCTTACATGGCCAATGACAACAGGGCCGTGCACAGCATTTACGCCGATGTGGCCAAACGGTATCCCATGTCGAAACTTATGCCTAAATTCATGTTCCTGGAGGCCCTGGCATACGTGACCGAGCGCAAGCCCGAGCAGTTCAACGCAACCCTGCGCACGCTGCTGGAGCGTTATCCGGACACCGACCTCACCCCCGTGGCGTCGGCATGGCTGAAGGGCATGGCGGCGGGCCGCACCCTAAACACCACCGGCGAGAACAAGACCATGCGCAACATGATATGGACGGTGAGCCTCGGCAATGATTCCACGGCAACCGGCGATGGAGATATAGAATTCCAGCTGAATCCCGAGGACCGCCAGCTGTTAGTGTTCGTGTTCCCGACCTCGCAGGTCAACTCCAACGAGCTGCTGTATAACATCGCGCGCCATAATTTCCGCTCGTTTGTGGTTAAGGATTTCGACCTTGAGCAGATGAATTTCGGTCAGTTGGGCATGATTGCAGTCAAGGATTTCGGCAATATGTCCGAGCTGAACCATTACCGCCGTGTTATGGCGTCGTCGCAGGACTTCAAGTTGCCGGCGGGCGTCCGTCCGGTGGTGATCTCTGCGCCGAACTTCGACGCCCTGTTGCACAGCGGCGGCAGCCTGGAGGACTATTTCAAGTTCCTTGAGGAGCAGAATTACAAGGATGCGCAGGCCGATATCCTGCCCTATCAGGAGATAGAGACCCTTGACGAGGCCGAGGAAGCCGAGGAGCTGCGCAAGACCGACCCGCCGACAGTGGTGGAGGACCCGAAGCCTGAGCCTGAGGTTGTTCCTGAGGCCAAACCGGAAGTAAAACCGGAAACCAAACCGGAGCCGGCTCCCAAGCCCAAACCTGCTACTAAGCCGGAGACCAAACCGGCCCAGAAACCTGCACCGAAACCGAAACCCAAGCCCACGACGCCGGTTTACGACCCGGGCAGCGAGGGCGATGACGATCCGCTGCTTGAACCATAACAGAACTTACTAACCGATTACATACCAGTTTTTAATGGCACACCGCATACTTTGGGCCGATGACGAAATCGACCTGCTGAAACCCCATCTGATGTTCCTCCGTAACAAGGGTTATGATGTCTCTACGGCCAATAATGGCCGGGACGCCCTTGATATGGTGCGCGCCGAGCATTTTGACCTTATTATTCTCGACGAGAACATGCCCGGCCTCACCGGCCTGGAGACGCTCTCGCGCATAAAACAGGACGCTCCGCATATCCCCGTGATAATGATAACCAAAAGCGAGGAGGAGAATATCATGGACCAGGCTGTGGGCAGCAAAATCGCTGATTATCTGATAAAACCGGTGAATCCGAATCAGATACTCATTGCCCTGAAGAAGTATCTGCACAGCGAGCAGTTGGTGTCCGAGCAGGCTACCGTGGACTATCGCCGCGAGTTTGCACGCCTGTCCGAGATGATAAATACGGCGGGGTCGCTGGAGGACTGGAAGGAGATATACTCCAAGCTGGTGTTCTGGGAGATGGAACTCGCCGAGACGGATACCAACATGGACCAGCTGCTGGACATGCAGAAGACCGAGGCAAACTCGGAATTCAACAAGTTCGTACGCCGCAATTACGAGGACTGGGTGGGGCGTGAAATCGCTGATGACGTGCCGCTGATGTCGCCGCGCGTGTTCCATAATTCGGTGTTCCCGTTGCTTGACAAGGGCGAGAAGGTGCTGTTTGTGCTGATTGACAATTTCCGCCTGGACCAATGGAGAGTAATAAAGCCGATGCTTGCCGAGACATTCAGCTTTAAGGAGGATTTGTACACGGCAATCCTCCCCACTGCCACGCAGTATGCTCGAAATGCCATTTTTTCGGGCCTGATGCCGGTGGATATAGAGCGGATGTTCCCGGACCTGTGGGTGGACGAGGACAGCGAGGAGGGCAAGAATCTCAACGAGAGCCCGCTGATAGCAACGCTATTCAGCCGCTATCGCCGCAATTGCCGGTTCAGCTATAACAAGGTGAACACGGCGGCTGACGGCGAGAAGCTTCTCCGTGACTTCAACTCGCTGCAGGACAATGATCTCAATGTGGTGGTATTCAACTTTATAGACATGCTCAGCCATGCGCGCACCGAGTCCAGGATGATACGCGAGCTTGCGGGAACAAACGCTGCATACCGGTCGCTGTCGGCCTCATGGTTCCGGCACAGCACGGCCATAGAGCTTCTGCGCAAGGCTGCGGACAAGGGCTGGAAGGTGGTGCTGACCACCGACCATGGCACTATCCGCGTGAACAATCCGATAAAAGTGGTGGGCGACAAGGCCACAAACACCAATCTGCGCTATAAAGTGGGCAAGAACCTGAATTACAACCCCAAGCAGGTTTACGAGATAAAGCGGCCGGAGCGGTTCGGACTGCCGTCGCCGAATGTGTCGTCGACGTATATTTTTGCCACGGGGCGCGATTTTTTCGCTTATCCCAACAATTATAACCACTATGTGCAGTATTATACGGACACATTCCAGCATGGCGGCATATCCCTGGAGGAGATGCTGATACCGCTGATAACGCTAACCCCCAAGTCAAGCCTCTGATGGCCATGCGCAGGTCTGCTCCACTGTTGTTTGTCGTACTGACTGTCGTGGTACTGGCACTATTTGTGCTTGACCTCGCCACAGGCAGTGTGGACCTCTCCGTGGGGGATGTGTGGGCGGCGATAACCGGCGGTGACTGCCCGGAAGCCACCCGCCGCATAGTTATAGACATACGCATGTGCAAGGCCGTTGCGGCAGTCCTTGTGGGCGGTGCGCTTACGGTTAGCGGACTGCAGATGCAGACGCTATTCCGCAACCCGCTTGCGGGGCCTTACGTGTTGGGTATCAGCTCGGGAGCCAGCCTTGGCGTGGCCGTGTTCATGCTTGGTGCGCCGATGTTGGGAGTCAGCGCATTGGGTAACGAGCTCGGCACTGCCGGCATGGCGTGGATAGGCTCGGCGCTTGTACTGGTGATGATAGGCGCATTGGCGCACCGTATCCGCGACATAATGGTGATACTGATACTTGGCATGATGTTCTCGTCGGCGATAGCCGCGGTGGTGCAGATATTGCAGTATCTGAGCAATGAGGAGTCGCTGAAGAGCTACGTGGTGTGGACTATGGGGTCGCTCGGCGAGGTGACATGGTCGCAGATGACCGTCATGGGTACGGCTGTCGCCGTGGGCCTGGTGCTGGCGGTGGTGACGGTGAAATCGCTGAATATGCTGTTGCTTGGCGAGGAGTATGCCCGCACCATGGGGCTGGATGTGCGCCGGAGCCGTACTCTGCTGTTCCTGAGCACGACCCTGCTTGCCGGTACGGTCACGGCATTCTGTGGCCCGATAGGCTTTATCGGCCTGGCAATGCCGCATGTAGCGCGGCTGATATTCAATAATTCGGACCACCGGATTTTAGTGCCGGGCGCTTTCCTGGCGGGAGTGGCCGTGATGCTTGTCTGCGATATTGTGGCCAAGCAGTTCGCCTTCCCGATAAATGCGGTGACGGCGCTGTTGGGTATTCCGGTAGTGGTATGGATTGTGCTTAAAAACAGATGATTATGAGCGATGATAACCGGCTGATACAGTTCAAGGACTTCGGTATAGGCTTCGGGAGCCGCCGTCTGCTGAGCGATGTGAACACGTCTATGTGCGGGTCTACGCTGACGGCGCTGATAGGCCGTAACGGCACGGGAAAAAGCACATTGCTGCGCGCGATAGCCGGCCTGAATACCAATTATCAGGGAGTTATAGAAGTCTGCGGGCGGGATTTGCACAAGGCCTCGCCGGCGCTGGTGGCGCGCTCGCTGTCGTTTGTCTCCACGGGGCGGCAGCGTATCGCGGCGATGCGTTGCCGCGATATTGTGGCTATGGGAAGGGCACCTTACACAAACTGGATAGGGCGGCTTTCCGCCGCCGACAATGAGGCTGTGGACACCGCGCTTGCCGATGTGGGTATGGCCGAATACGGCATGCGCGATATAGATACGCTGTCGGACGGTGAGTATCAGCGCATTATGATTGCACGGGCGTTGGCACAGGACACGCCGGTACTCTTGCTTGACGAGCCAACGTCGTTTTTGGATATACCAAACCGTTATGCGCTGTGCAAGCTGCTTGCCGACCTTGCCCATCGGCGGAACAAATGTGTGCTTTTCAGTACGCACGAGCTTGATATCGCTGTGAAACTCGCTGACGCACTGGCGCTTATAAATCCGCCGCATCTGGAGAACGGACCGGTGCAGGCCATCACGGAGTCGGGGGTGATAGAGCGATTATTTGCCTGTCCCGTCTGAGTAGTCGGCATCGGCCCTGAGGGCATTGCGCACGGCTCTGCGTATTTCGGGCGCCTCGGGGGCATCGCCACGCAGAATATCCATAATGGTGTTTATGTACTCCTCCTTGTTGTGCAGACCGCACAAGCCAGCCACATTGCATCCGGAGAGCATGGATTTCTGGTTGTAGACCTGCAGTATCGCGTTGTAGTCGTTGGCGGAGAGCATTTTATGGAATTCTTTGCAGAAGGACTCGTAAAGTTGTCGGGGATTCATGCGAATCACCAGGTCGTTTATGTGTTTTTCGAGCTCGCCGATGTTCTGGAAGCGACCGTCAATGCGGTATTCCATGGTTTTCTTGACACGATGCCTGGTGTGCATCAGCGCCTGTTGGCGCAAATCATGGCGGAACATTGATAAAATGGAGCGGCAAACGGACGAGAAAACATGCGCCGGGTCTTTCCCGCAGGCCTTTGCAACGGCCCTTATAACCTCCGGCAGCAACAGAATATTCTCTATTTCGGCGACTTCGGGGACCATGATGTTCTTCCGGCGCAGGTATGCGACCTCTGCGATGTCGCGTCTATCGCGGTCCACGATACCCATCGCCGACATGTGGTGTAGGCCGTTTAGGTCGTTAAAAGTGCGGGTTGACTCAATGACCTTGTTGCAGCTGCCGAGTGGTTTTACGGACTTGTCGGGGAAGATAAGCGGGTACAGCCTCGAGTCTATGGAGCGCTGGTCGCCCTCGATGAACAGCACTGAGCGTCGCTCGCCCAGGATGGCCATATACAGCTTGTCGTCAATGGAATCCTGTGGCGGCATTACGGAGTAGTCCCACGTGGAGTTGGCAGTGTCGCATGCGCGGACCCATATAACGGGGGCGCCGGTACGCGAGGCGGCAAATTCCAGGTCGTGCGTCACATAAATAATTGTGCAGTCGGGGCGAAGGTCTTCCAGCTCGTTCCATAGCGACTGCATTGTGGCGGGGTGGAGGAACATTTCGGGGCTGTCGGCAAAAATTATTGCGTGCTCCGGCGCGTAAAGTATTGCTGCGCCGTAATATAGCACGGCACGTTCGCCATGGCTGAGTCGGCGTGCGGGGAATAGGTCGGAGCTTTCCGCCGAGCTGAACAGTAGCCTGCCGTTGTCCACGAGTACGCGGTTGTCTGGAAAAATCCTGTGCCACATTTCGATTAGGCGGTCAAGCCTTGTCCGGCGCAATTCCGAGCCGGGGTGTACAAATTTGTGGTTGAGCAGATTAACGAGCTCGTCGTTTATCAGCAGGGCCAGCAGGCGTTCCAGGTCTGTCTGGCGTCGTTCTTTCTCGTACGTCGGGATGATGGACGCGTTGTATATTGCGGCGATGTCCGAGGTGGCGCCGCCCGTTTCCGTGCTGTTGAACAAGGCGTCCACAACATTGAGGGTAAAGGCTTTGTCGCCAAGGGATTGCGCAAGAAACCGAGAGAAGCGAGTCTTGCCGGCACCGTTGGCACCTATAATTACGGCGTGTCCTGCGGAGGTATTCAGGACATCGGGGGCCGATTGGTCAGTCTTGTCGGGAAGAGTAATTTTCATGGCGTGCGATTATAGAACGACTTCATTACTTAACGCCCAAATTTACGAAAAAAGTTCAGACAAAAAGTAATAATTCGCCAAAAGCGCCAATTATTGTACTAAATTTCCCTTAAAAAATTAATTATCCCAGAAGCACGACAGCCTGTGCGGCTATTCCCTCGCCACGTCCGGTGAATCCGAGTTTCTCTGTGGTAGTTGCTTTTACAGAGACGCAATCGACATCTATACCCAGGTCTGCTGCGATGTTTGCCCTCATTTCGGGGATGTGCGGCGCCATTTTCGGCTGTTGAGCGATGATTGTAATGTCCACGTTGCAGATAGAGGAGAACCCGTTCACTTTCAGCACCTCCACCACCTTTCGCAGCAACACACGGGAGTCGGCACCCGCGAATTTCGGGTCGTTGTCCGGAAAGAGGTGGCCTATGTCACCGAGGGCGGCTGCACCGAGGAGTGCGTCGGCGAGAGCGTGGAGCGCGACATCGGCGTCGGAGTGGCCGAGCAAGCCTCTGTGGTGGGGAATATCCACGCCACAGATTATGCATTTGCGGCCTTCCACGAGGCGGTGAACGTCAAAACCGGAACCGATGCGCATGGCGAGACGGGGATTAGCGGTGTTTCTTCTTGCCGAGGAGGTCGCGGAGACCGTCCATGTCGAAGGTGAGAGTGAATCGGAGAGTCTGGTCCAGCGGCGAAGTCTGTGCCGTAGCCAGCATGTAAGAGGCATCCAGGCGCACCACGTTCAGCGAGAAACCGGCACCTAAGCCGAAGTACTGGCGGTTGCCCTTCATGGCATTCTCGTAGAAGTAACCTGCGCGGAGGAAGAACTGGTTGTTGTAGGCGTATTCGGCACCCAGGCTCCACATAATCTCGCGCAATTCCTCCTTGAATCCGCCGGGAGCGTCGGAGAACGACTTGAAGATACCTGTGATGGGCGACATGTTCTCCCAGTCCTCAACGGCGTCAAGGTATTGCTGCTGACCCTCAGTTGTGGAGGTGTCATAGTCTTTTTCGCGGGGACGAGCCGGAACCAGCAGTTTGTTGGCATCCAGGTTTATAGCGAGGGTGTGGTAGTCGGCCAGCGGGAAGGTGAATGAGGTACCGAGACGCAGGTTTGTGGGCAGGAAAGCGGGGTAGTTGCCATGGTCGTATGACACTTTTGTACCGATGTTGGAGATATTCCAACCCCAGGCCCATTGGCATTCGCTGCGGCCGATAACCGGGTAAGTCTGGAAGTAACCCGAGATGTCAGCTGCGAAAGCTGAGGCACCGGTGGACTGGTTGCCGGCGTATGAGTCGGTGAATCCGAGGTCTGAATAAATGTAGCGGAAAACTACACCCATGGAGAATTTCTCGGAGAGCTTGCGCGAGTAACCTACATCAAAAGACAATTCGTAGGGGTTGAGAGACTGGGTGGTCGCGCCGCTGGCATCGTTGGTATTTACCTCACCAAGAGAGAAATATCGCAGCGAGGCGCTGATAGCCTGGTTGTCACCTGAGCCGAGTTTGAAGTATCCCGATACGTTTGCGAGGAAAATGTCGTTTACGAGTTTTCGCAGCCACGGGGTGTAGCTGAGCGACACGCCGCCCGACGAGTATGCAAACGCGTACTTGGAGGGGTTCCAGAATTGGGAGTTCGCGTCCGGTTCTGTAGCGGCACCGAGGTCACCCATTGAAGCACCGCGAGCGTCGGGGGCTATTGACAGAGAGGTAACACCGGTGGTAATGGGGTTGAATTCAGTATCCTTGATGTCGCCGTCGGCAAAAGCCGTGGACGTAGCAGCCAGGAAAGCCACTGCGGTTATGTTTCTGAGTAATTTGTTCATTTCGGGTTTTGAAATGTTGATTGGTATATAGGAGAGAGTTAGAGTCTGTTTAATTATAGCGGCAAAAATATTTGCCGCTATAATAATAACGATGTATGAGGCTGTTTATTGTACGACAGGGCGAATGACGGTTACAGGAATCCGTGGAGTGGAGGTAAACCGGGAGAAAGATTTCTGCATCAGAGCAGCCGAGTATCTTCCGTCGGGCACATCCTTGCCGCCCGTGTCGCGCAGGTCCCAGGTGTATGGGAGGGTGGGATTCTCTACCGAGAAAACAGTGTTTCCGTCGGCATCGCAGATAATCAGTCTGGTATATGCGTCGGCGCTATCACCGGCCAGAGTTGACTGCAGAGAGAATGTAACATCAGTGCGGGCTACGCTGTTGTCAGCGGCGAGCACGGCAGTTGCGGTATTATTGCGTACGATAAATGAGATTGTGCGCTCTGAAGCGTTGCCGAGTTTGTCTGCGACCACGAGAGTGAGAGTGTGGGCGCCGTCAGCTACATCGAAAACAGGGGCTTTCAGGGATGCAGTGCCGTCGGCATTCATCACCAGGTAATTTGTAGCGGCCTTGATGGTAGAAGTTTTGTCAAGGATAAGCCGTGCACCCGGAGCCATGAGGGTGTTTCCGGTGCTGAGGCCGCCGTCTCCAACAGCAATTTCGGCCTTCAGAGTGAAGTCGCCGGGGACGTCTTGACCGTTCTCGAAGCCGTCAATGAACATTTCGGTAACCTGCGGAGCTGTAATATCCGTGTTGCCGTCGAAAATTTCTGTGTTGTCCAGAGCCAGAGCGTTTGAGTGGCCAATGCGACCGTCGTTTTTGTCATCGCGGCTGACAGCCGTCATGACGATGCGGCATTCTCCGTCGGCGTTATATGCTGTGGGGAGCATTGTCTGACCATTGAACTCGCCATTTGTAACCGTGAGACGTACGTCCGAGAGCAGACATTCGTCAACGGGGAGGTTGTCGTCCTTGTCATCGCTGTCATTAACAACGATGGGTTTTGTAGATGATGCCTCGTAGAACTCGACGAGAACCTCGCCGTTAAAATCGGTGTCAATGTTATGGGTTCCGGGGATGGAAACAAAGCCACGGAAATTGAAGGGCTGCAGCTGTTTTACGGTTACAGATTTTGTTTCCGCATCGCCGGGAAGGCTTACACTCTGACCGTCAATGTTGTTGATGAACACCGATTTTTGCTCCGGAATGGGGAGTTTGATTGCGGGGTCGCCACACAGATTGTAGCAGAAAGTGTTTGAGTAATAAGAGAAAGCATCGGACTGAGTGGACTGGGAGATGGGCTTGAGGGCGAAAATCTGTCCATTCAGCCAGATGTCACCAACGGTGGTTCCCGGAGTGGCGTTTGCGTAAGCCTTGGCCACGCCGAGGTTAAGAATCTGGTTATACTCGATGTACACGGCGCGGCAAGCGGCAGAAAGGGCTATAACACCGCCATCGGGTTTGAATAACATGGCCTCTCCGATATTGCGGGAGTTTTGGTCGAGCTCTACAGCGTAGCAAGTGGAAAGGTGTGCGTATGGCAGGGTGGTGTAGTCGTTGTCGTTGAGGATGTTGAGGTTGTATATTGATTCGGCGGTGAAGCTTCTGGTATCTCCGTGACCGGTATAGCTGTAATATCCCACGCCTTTTTTCAGGGCGTTAAGGATGCGCTCTGTACCCAGTGCGTTTGTCTTGTTTTTGCGATAGAAGATAGAGTTATGCGGCTGGTAAACAGTGATCGGAGTTACAGATCTCAGCATTTTGGTAACTTCGTAAGCCTGTGAGATGTGCTTGTTTGCGTCGCCGTCGTCACTGTAAACGAGAGCGCGGGAAAAAGTCTCGGCAGACTGTGGCGTGGAGACGTATTTGGCAATTTTTTTGTTGACAATCGCCGCGTCCACAGTGTTTGTGGCGGGAATGCGTCCTACAGCGATGGAGGGTAAAAGCTTGGTAACCTGACGCGGTTCGTATTTGTCGTCAAGGTATGCGAAGAACATGTCAGCGCAATAGTTGAGGTGAATGTCGCATGGGGCGTTGCTGTCGGCGTATGTGTCGTCAACCTCGTAGCAGATAAGGTTTTCGCGATCCATTTTCAGTTCCACGTTCTTGTTGTCATAAACCGAGGGGCCGTACATGAGCAGGTACTTGAACTGCGTTCCGGCGGGATTTTCGCGGCTGCGGTCAAAGAACATTTTGCATAGGCGCTTAATTCCCATTGCGGCGCGGTTTCCGTAGCTGAATTCGTTGAATACCTGGTCCTGAGTGTACACATTTGTAATCAGGCCGTCGTGGCGGGCATGCAGATCGGCCAGCTCTTGGGCATAGGGGAGTAGCTCCCGAGTGGTGACGATAACCATGTCCGGGGTGCGGTCTCCGTGTATGTTCTGGTTAATTACATCTCCGGCAAAAGAAACCTGCGGGAATTGCTTCTTAATGTCGAACGCAATTACGCGCGCGGCGCCGGAGTTGAATGTGATGTTTGAAAGAGAGGAGTTTACGTTGAAGTCGGAATTGAAAGTTGCCTCGATGGTTTTTGTAGCCGTGCGGTAAACCGTCTCGTACGGGCGAACATTGCGAGCGTCTGAGATGTCCACTACGCGTGCATCGTTAATAGCGAGGCCGGTTACGTCGAAGACCTGCCATGCCGAGGCGTAGGGGAAGTTCATAATCAGCCAAGGCTCGTCGGGGCGCACAATGTTATTGCGGGTGTAAGTGAGGTGCAGACGGTCGTATGCAAGGTAAGTGAAGGAGAGTCCGTTGGGAATGTTGATGTTGAACGGATATGTTCCATCTGCGATGGGGCTTGCGACGTTCTCGCCACGGAATACATTGTATGTCTGTCCCATGGCGTACGAGTATGCGCCGGAGTTGGGGCTTATTGAAAATTTAATCTCCTGATTCTCAATTGAAGTGAGTTCGGTGGGGAGCTCTATGGCAATCTGCGGGGTGAAGGGCCTGGATTTTGAGGATGCAGCGATGAAGGCGGTGAGACAAGCAGAGTTGTTGTCTGTTTCCGAGTAGTCGCGAATGGGGAATTTGACGGAAATGTTATCTCCGTTTTTGAGCGTTCTGTTGTGGTAGAAAGTGCCGCCGCGGCAGTAGTTGAAGTTGTCTATATCCTCACTTTCAATGTGAATGTGTGAAGATATTTTGTCGTAAGAGCCGTCGTTGAACTGGAGAGGCTGAGGGAGCGACCCATTGCGCAGCTCGCAGTCGGAGATGAGATAGTAGCTGTTTGTATCGTAGTTGCTACGCAGAGTCTCCACCTTATAGCGGTTGTCGTTTATCTGGCCTTTCAGCACCGGGTGATCGGTTGCGCCATAGAATACAATGCGGTTGTCGGCAGTATGTTCAAAGTAAGTGGGGTAAATGTCTGTAGCCTCACCTGAGCTGAACATATTGTGCTGCAGGGCGTAAGGGCCAAATCCGTAGACCTTTACCCTCTGCGGAGCTGAGAAACCCCATTCGCGGAGCTGATCGTATGTAATCTGGCAGATACCGTCGCCGGGGATGCTTACTTTAATCCATTTTCCGGAGGCAAGAGAGGATGATTGAGGAGATGACAGTACGGCCGCTGCCGCGCTGTTGCCGGAGCAGAGTACTGCGCCGGTAGCTAAGACTGCTACAAAGAATCGTGAAAGTCTATACTGATTCATGACTTTTTTCGGAACGATTTTATCGGGTTTTAAATTTGAGTATTAAAGATTGGTTTAGAAAAAGGCCGAAGTCAGTGCCCTGTGACAGATTCACCGGGGGAATATCCACCGGGACAAAAACGATGTCACCGGTTTTAAGAGTTACCAGAGCGGAGGCTCTGCAGACAGCTTTTTCGAGTAAGTCGGTAATTTCTGATTTTGCAAAAGAAACGGCCGGGGAGCCGTCAACGGATACCGCCAAAGAGTCTGTGAGCCGGTCTGCGGGGATGTCTACGCCCTTTATCACAGATCCGTCGCGAGACCATTCCACAGAGACATCTGCGGTGGCGTTGTGCGGATGAGCCGCCACAGTGATGTTGTTAAAATACCTGTTTGCAAATTTTGGTGCGATGTTCATGCCGAGCCTTGCAATCACTGCGCCGACGAAGAACTGAGCCTGCCAGGCGTCGCTGTCGCCGTCTTCGGGCATGAACCACGGGTTGGAGCGGTATATGACAGCAGAGTCCGGGGCGAGTTCCAGCGGGCGTATGCCGGGGTTGGCGAGGAGATAGCGGACATCGGAAAGAATCAGGCACTTCATAACTCTGAGGGGTTGCTGTACAGGCGGTTATACATAACTGCGAGGTGAGAATAAATGGAGGTGTTCTGCACCGCCACATTGTCGCGTACGCGTATGCGGCAAGGAGTGAAGTTCCATATAGCCTTGATGCCGGCGTCCATGATAATATCGGCAACGGACTGGGCGTTTTCCACGGGGACCGTTACGGCGGCAATGCTTACGTCCCATGTGCGGCATATTTCGGCGAGCCTGTCCATGCCGTATACCGGGCGAGACGCCACAACGGTGCCTGTGATTCTGGGGTTTATGTCGAATCCGGCGACGATATCCAGTCCGTATCTCTGCAGACCTCTGTCTGCCATGAGGGCGGAGCCGAGCGAGCCAACACCGACGATGATGCCGTTGTGAGGCTCGTCAAATCCAAGGTAAGTGCGCAGGGCGGATTCGAGCGCTGCAACCTCGTATCCGATGCGTGTTTTGCCACGAATGTCCAGGAACGAGAGGTCCTTGGCAATCTGCGACGCCTCTACGCCAACCTCTGCGGCGATGCGTGTGGAGGAGACGAACTCGACGCGCTCGTGGCGCAGAGTAGTGAGGAATGCCAGGTACCATGGCAGGCGCCGCAGCGACGGCTCGGGCAGGTGTGCGCGTGTTATGGGGCAGCCTTTTGGCATATTTGGGCTCATTGTTTACTTCTAAATATAATATATGTGTAAAAAGTGCATCAATAGTCACCTACGGCGATGCGGTGTGTCCGCGTGCTGTAGTCAACACCGTTCTCGGTGATTTCGGCCTTGTAGAGGTAGATTCCGCGCGGGACGCGTTTTCCGGAGTCGTCACAGAGGTCCCATGTAACGGGAGTGGAGAGGAAGAGGTCGCTGACACCGGTTACAGACTTGCTCCATAGCGGCGCTCCAAGCAGATTGTACACGTGTACGGTAACATTGAGCATCTGGTCGGGGCGGTCGTGACTGAGGAAGAAATTAGCCTGCGTGGTTGCGGGGTTTGCATCCGAGAATACGTCAAAAATCTTAGGTGCATTTGTGGGGTCTACGTTGAAGGCGATGGTCTTGGAGGCCTGGTTTCCAGCTACGTCCCAAACGCGCAGGGTAAGCTCGTGGGGGCCTTCGGAGAGCTGTGTCAGGGGATAGTTAATAGTTCCGGCCGCCGAGCCGTCGGGTGAGGGAGTGTAGTAGCTTGCCACGTCGTTGAAGTGCCGGTTGGTGTCCACGGTGAGGCGCATGTTGTGGCCGATTCCGGAGTTTGAGAGGTTTATGGCGAGGTTGTCGCTGACAGAAGCCATTACCATCGGAGTTACATTTACAATACCGCCGTCCACGAATGAGGGATGGTTCAGATAGAACGAGTCAATGGATGGGGGTATAGTGTCCGGCTCTTCAACATCGGCCATTCCGCTGATGTAGAAGTTGTGGCTGACACCAATGGCGTCCTTGTGCGCGCTGCTGTCGGCGGCCTGCGCATACATATTAATTGTTGCGGGGCGGTAGTTGTCGGCGATTTCGGCGGGGATAGTAACCTTAAGCTCGAAGCGTCCGTCAACAATGGGGGTTGAGCCGGCGAAGAGCTTTCCTCCCATTTGCTGGAAGGTGTAAGGAATTCCTTTGTCGCCGTGTCCCTTGGTGGTGGTAGACTGCTCGGCATCGAATATTGTGGCAGTGAGCGAGCCGTTGAAGTCCTCGAGCACCTTTCCGTCGGGGGAGGTTACGGAGCCGTAGAACCTTGCGGTCTGTCTTGCCTGCACGTTAGGCAGGTCGTTGCCTCCGCAGGAGCGGTCTTCAATAGCGTCAAGGCGTACGATATTGTCGGGCATCACCAAGCGCATTGCGGGGTCGCCCATGAGTACATATCTCAGTCGGTTCGGGTTTGAGACCTTTTCGGTGTAGTTGCCGAACTTGTCCTGCGCCAGAATGTTATTTTTGGCGCGTCGGTATATGTCGCCGATGGTTCCGTATCGGCCGTCGGCTTCACGTGCTGCCATCTGTCTGGCTATAGCGGCGCTGAAGAGGCCGTTGTCGTAAATGAACACGGGGCGGGTAGCGCTGATAGCGGCAATAACGCCACCGTAGCGCTCGTGCATCAGCAGCTCTCCGCCGCTTGTCACTGAGGAGTCCCAGCGCAGGAAGTCGCAGGTTGCGGCGTACATCACGGGCAGATGCTTGAGGTACATGTTGTTAAGGTCGTTGAAAGTGACCATACCGTCGGCGGTGAGGGAGTGGTTGTTTGCGTGGCCGATGTAAACCCACATCATCGTTCCTTCGTTGAGGAGTCGGAACATCTGTGAGCGAGCTTCGGGGTATACGCCGCCGGTGCGTTCGTATGCGTCAATGTATACCTTGTTATCCAGGTACTGCTGGTCGGGGTCTGTAGCCATCTGGGAGGTGAAGATGTCGGACTGCGACATGTGAATGGCGTTGTCGTCGTCGTCGGCGAGTACCAGAATCTGGTTTTTCCAGGGAGAGTTCTTAGGTTTGTTGACGTATCCCTCCAGTTTGTCAACATAAGAGTTCGCCTGGCTCAGAGACGATACGGGGATTCGTCCGACAGCCACGCTGAGGTTGTCCCAGCCCTTGTTGTTGCCGGAGTTGTCGTCCAGCATTGCGAGGAAGTCGTCGGTAGTGAAACCTTCGCTGTCATTCAGGCTCTGTCGCAGAGTTCCGCCCACCCAGAACGGGATGGTGGGCGCGCTGTTCTGCAATAGAGCGGTGACGTGGCGGTTGTCAACGGTACCGCGCCCCATCAGCAGAACATATCTGAGAGGAGTGCCGCCTTCCTGATTGCCGCGGTCGTAAAGCATTTTCAGGAATCTGCGCAGCGCGTGTATATCGGGGCAACCGCTGCCGAACTCGTTGTATACCTGTTCAACGTCCACGATGTTAACCTTGAGGCCCTCATTGCGGTGTATGTTTGCGATTCTCTCGCATGGTGCTTTCCAGATATGCGGGGTGATGATTACCATGTCGGCGGTCTCCAATCCGTGCAGATTCTGGTTGGAGACATTCGCAACGAAAGCCGGGGCGGGTAGTTTTGCCGACGAGTTCCATGCGGCGTACTCTCGGTAGGGGCCGTAGGAGCTTGTCCAGCAGATAGCCTCGCCGTCGTTACCGAAATCAATGGCTGAAATTCTGCGAGGGTTTGTAACGTCCCAGAGGGTGGTCTGTTGCTGCGAGGCGTTGTCCAGTTTCAGCGCCGAAGCGCCACCGGCGAAACAGAGGTGTCCGCCGGAAAGCGACAGGCTCCGGGTGTAGTTTATGGTGAGATAGTCGAGCCATGCGCCGTATACGGGAGATGAGGCTGAGTATTTCAGCTCAATGTTCTGGCGGTTTCCCGAGACGCCGCTGACGGTGTGTCGTGCGGTGCCGTTGGTGCCATGGTAGTGCGAGTCATTGTTTGTGGAGTTTATGATGTCCGAGGCATTGCTTTCCACCTGTTTGCCGTTTACGGAGAGCGTAATGCGCGAGTTTGCGGTTATCGTGTGTGCTACAAACGAGCACTCGATCCATAGCTCCGAGTTGTCCACCAATCCGGGTGTGTCGAAAGAGAATGTTCTTGCGGGCGTGTATCTGAAGTCCTCACCGACAAGGAATCCTCCGGACTCTCCGGGAGAAACCAGTTCCTGCTCATGCTGCAAGCGCTCGGTGAAAGTGGTAGCCGGGTTTTCGGCCTCGGGTCGTCCGGAAGATGGGATTTCCGGGGCTGCCTCATCGCTTTCGGTAACGAAGTAGTATCCGGCGTTGGAGAAGAGGTTCTGCTCGGCGACGTATTTTCCGGTGATGGGCGAGGTCCATTTCATGGGGCCTACGCCGTAGAATACGATGCGCTGACCGTCTATTTTGGCCTGTACGGGCAGCAGGTCGTCGAGGAAGTTGGTGGCATTGAGGATGTCGTTGGTGCGATATGCTCCGTATCCATAAATGCGGACGTTCTGAATATTGCTGAACCCCCAGCTGCGCAGAGTGGATGCGGGGATGGCATACAGCCCGGATTCGGGGATGCTGATTTTAACCCATTTGCCGGAGGCCAGCAGGGATGTTTCCTTGTAAGTATCGAGCGGCAGCGCCGATGCACCCGGGGCAAAAGCAGCGGCAATAACAGCGGTCAGTGCAACGATGGTGCTGTGGAGGAGTCTGATATTCATTGGTTTATTGTTACTTGGAGAGGTGTTTTTTTCGGTTTTGTAACGCCGTGTCAGCTACACGTGCGCGTGATTGTTATATTGCGTGCGCATAGGTGCGTTATCAATAATAACGATATTATGCCTGATTTATTGTGTGGACAGGCTGTCCGGGAGTATGTTTGCGGTGGAATCCGCGAGGGAGGCGGAATCCGAAGATGCGACCGGGCGTTTGGCGGGAGCACTTCGGGCGAAGCTGTTGAGCCATTGGGCGAACTGCTCGCGGTTGCCGTTGAAGGTGTTTATGTCAACGGGCGTTGGGATTCCGCGGACGTGTCCGGCATGGCTGTGCTGCCATAGTTCCCGGCTGTCGCCCTTGTCCTTGGGGGTGCTTTCGGATGCGAGCCACAGCTCGGTGTCGTTGAAATTGTGCCTGATGTATCTGTCGTAGGTCTGGCTGTTGCAGTAAATCATTACGCGGCGGTCGTGCCTTCGCAGATAGCCTATCATGTCCTTTAGCCGTCCAATTACGCGATAGTAGTCGACGTCCGGGTTTCCGGAGATTTCCACGTCAATCACCAGTGGCAGGTCCACGGCCCTGCCGCTGGTTGCGGCGAGGAAGTGGCGTCCTTGTTTTACGCCGCCACGGTCAAAGCGGAAGAAGTGGTAGAACCCGACCTTGAGTCCGGCTTCGGTTGCGCGGTCGTAGTTACGGGCCATGCATGAGTCTATGTGGTTGACGCCTTCGGTGGCCTTGATCATGACAAATTCCACGGAGTCTGCGGCGACGCGGCGGAAGTCAATGTCTCCGTTGTGGTGAGAGACATCAATGCCCTTTACGGGGAATTCGGATCTGGAGACATCCACGGCCATTGGCTGAATGGACTCCGGGTCTGCGACTCGCTGCCATATCCGCCCGAGGCGCGAGCGGTTTGTCCACACGGCAATGCCCACCGTGGCAACGAGTGCGACGGCGACGGCAATGAGGAACAGTCTATGGTGTCCTTTGTTTATCACACTACAAATTTACGCCAAATTCGCGAGATATGCAATAGAGGGTGTGTCATAGTGGCGCGTTCGGAAACAAAAGGCGATGTATCATAATTATGAGACACCGCCAATGTATGCGTTGAGGAATCAGCGACGTTTGAAAATCGGGCTGAGCCTACGCCATAGAGATATGGCGAGGACCATCCAGTCCAGGTAGCTTAGGGCCGAGAACATACGTCCCATCATGCTTCCGGGCCTTGCGGAGGTTGTCATTTTTGTGCGCAGCTCCTCGACTTCGTCGGCGAGTCGGCATCGTTCCACCAAGATGTGGGTGTTTACAATTGTGCGTTGGTTACGCAGGTCCTGCAGGGTGTATCCCTCCCAGTGCCGTAGTCCGAATTTACTGTTTTTCATAGTCCTGGTCCTCCTTATATTCAAGTGTTACAGAAGAGTTATCGCCGGCGCCGGTGCCTGATGCCGAGAAATCGTCGGGGTTCTCCGGGTTATTGTCGGCGTTCTGCTCTTTTTCGGCGCGCGCCACAATGTCGGCCAGCATAGCGTTACATCGGGCAGTTTCCTTTGCACGTTCCTCCTCGGGCATTTCCACGAGCACGCGTGAAATGAATCTCGCAATCGGGTCAATGAAAATCTGCCGGCGCCATACTATTGTGAGAATCAGCAGGATAAGGTAGAAGACGGCAATAATCAGATATGCCAGATGCGGAGCTACGGTTGTGGCCAGCAGGTTCCCGATGCCTATGGAAATAAATACCAGGCAAACCAGGCCGAGGGCCATTGCCACGGCATAAAACGCCACCGCCGCGAGGATGATTGTAATCTTCTCGGTGGACTTGAGGCGCAGGCTTTCTATGTAAAGATTTCCGAGTTTCTTGACTCTGCCGAACATTGACAGGAGTATGGTGGCTGATGATGATTGTGACATGGTGATGAATGTTTATTATTCTGCCGATATGGATATTGTGCGAGGCCGATGGAAAAGAGCCGGGCCGCGACCATTGTCGCAGCACCGGGTTATATATGTGGGGTTAATCTTTGTCTTCCAGGTCGGCGGAGATTTTCTCCATAATCATAGACAGCTCGTTTTCGTTATCAGTGGCTTCTCCTAATTTTTTCTGGATGAGGCTGCGCAGGCGGGCGCGCATGTCTTCGCCACTTTCGGGAGCAAGAAGAAGGGCTGCAATAGCACCGATGGCAGCGCCACAGAGGAATAAAGTAACAGGTTTCATAGTCAGGTGTGTGTTAAATTGTTAATATATATTTTTAGTAATTTTTATAAGAATTATTGAACTTCGGCCTTAACTTCGCGGGCGATCTGGTCGGCGAGTGCCTCGAGGCGTCGGGTTTTCATTCCGGGATAATGGGAACGAAGGAAATCCTTGATATTCTCGCGTGTTTCACGGCCGCGTCGCGGCGCCAGGAGCATGCCCACGGCTGCGCCAATGGCTGCGAATGCAGAAAGAGCTAATACTGTATGTACGGGTTTCATAGTGTGTTTTTTTGTGTGATTTTCCCGCCGGGCGGGAAGTTTATATTTATCTCTATTAACACACGAAGTCCCGGAAAAGATTAATGCGGGATAAAATTTTTTATAAAAAAAGTTTGAGTATGGCAAAAAATCACTATATTTGCCATGTCAACGGTAGCGTAATCGTCTGCCGCTTACAATCTGTCTCATCAATTAATAACCGATGTTATGAAGAAACATAATTTTTATGCCGGGCCATCAATCCTGAGCCAGTATACAATCAAAAATACAGCGGCGGCCGTACTCGACTTCGCCGACATGGGCCTCTCTATCCTTGAGATTTCCCACCGTAGCAAACAGTTCCAGGCCGTCATAGACGAAGCCGACGCCCTGGTAAAGGAACTCCTTGATATTCCGGCGGGTTACAGCGTGCTGTGGCTCGGTGGCGGCGCGTCCATGCAGTTCTGCATGGCACCCATGAATCTGCTCAACAAAAAGGCCGGCTATCTTGATACCGGTGTGTGGGCGTCGAAGGCCATAAAGGAGGCGCGTCTGTTCGGCGACGTTGACGTGGTTGCATCGTCCAAGGACAAGAATTACAATTATATCCCCAAGGATTATGTTGTTCCTCAGGACTGCGATTATTTCCACTATACATCCAACAACACCATCTACGGTACGGAAATCCGCAAGGATCCCGATGTCGGAAATGTACGCCTGGTAGCCGACATGAGCTCGGATATCTTCAGCCGCAAGTTCGATGTCAGCAAGTATGACCTTATCTACGGCGGCGCACAGAAGAACCTCGCTCCCGCCGGTGTTACCCTGGCGATTGTTCGCGACGAGGCCCTCGGCCATGTAGACCGTGTGCTGCCCACAATGCTTGACTACCGCACGCACGTGAAAAAAGGCTCGATGTTCAATACTCCCCCCGTATTGCCCATCTATGCCGCCCTGCAGACACTGCGCTATTATAAAGAAGTGGGCGGTGTCGAGGTACTGGAGAAACTGGATATCGCCAAGGCCGAAAAACTTTACGAGGCCATTGATTCCAGCCGTATGTTCGTGGCAACCGTTCCCAATCATGAGGACCGCTCTATTATGAATGTATGCTTTGTGATGAAGCCCGAGTATGCCGAGCTGGAGAAGGCGTTCCTGGAGTTCGCCGACTCAAAAGGCATGGTGGGCATCAAGGGCCACCGTGATGTAGGCGGTTTCCGCGCATCGCTGTACAACGCACTGCCCATGGAGAGCGTGGACGCTCTGGTGGAGTGCATGAAGGAATTCCAGAAAAAATAACAGGCCATGAATATACTTGTAGCAACCGAAAAGCCCTTTGCGCCTGTGGCAGTGGAGGGTATCTGCAATGCCGTGGAAGAAGCCGGATACAAGGTTCTTCTGCTGGAGAAATATACAGACCGCAAGCAGCTGCTTGAGGCCGTTGCCGACGCTGATGCGTTAATCGTGCGCTCGGACAAAATCGGCGCCGATGTCTTTGCCGCCGCCCCGCGGCTCAAGGTAGTGGTGCGCGCCGGAGCGGGTTACGACAATATTGACCTGGACGCGGCCACCGCCGCCGGTGTTTGCGTGGAAAACACTCCCGGCCAGAACTCTAACGCCGTTGCCGAGCTGGTGTTCGGCATGGCAGTCATGGCGGTCCGCAATATGTACAACGGCACGTCCGGCAGCGAATTGCGTGGCAAGCGCCTCGGCATTCACGCCTTCGGACAGGTGGGCCGCAATGTGGCGCGCATAGCCAAGGGCTTCGAGATGAACGTCAGCGCACTTGACCCGTATTGCCCCGATGAGGTGATGCTCGGCGCCGAAGTCACTCCCATAAAGGACATCAAGGAGCTGTATTCCGAGAACAACATCGTGTCCCTGCACATTCCGGCGACAGACGAGACCCGCCGCTCGGTAGGGTACGACCTTGTCACGCTCATGCCCAAAAACGGCGTGCTGGTGAACACCGCGCGCAAGGAGGTTATTGACGAGGCCGGCCTGGACCGCGCCCTCGCCGACCGTCCCGACCTTAAATATGTCGCCGACATAGCGCCCGACAACGCCGCCGAGCTGTTGGAGAAATATCCCGGACGGGTGTTCTTCACGCCTAAGAAGATGGGCGCGCAGACCGCCGAGGCCAATATCAACGCCGGTATCGCCGCCGCACGCCAGTGCGTGGCATTTCTGCGCGACGGCATAGACAGATTCCGTGTCAACAAAAAATAAGACCCTGTTCCCCAATATTTGTTAATGCAGGGGCGGTGTATTTTCGAGGAAATTTCGCAAGTTGAAGAGGGAATGTAGCGGGCTACATGACCGATGAG